>NZ_KV815361.1:0-8999 GCF_001814225.1 Neisseria sp. HMSC070F02
TTCCTTCCTTCCTTCCTTCCTTCCTTCCTTCCTTTAAACGGATAGTCTGTCTGTCGGCAGCAATCTCGATATTGGGAGGTTGTGCGGTCGTTGCTGATGTTTACGGTCATGATTCCGCCACAATGAACGCTGCGGCTGCCAAAGATTATATGAAAACGGTTGAGTTGAACAAGTCTGCCGGCAATGTCGATACCACATCCAGAACAGCCCGCAGGGTGCAGGCAGTATTTCGACGTATGCTGCCTTATGCCGATGCGGCAAATAATACCGGCCATAAGTTTTACTGGAAAATGACGGTTTTCAAAAACGATGAGCTGAACGCGTGGGCAATGCCCGGTGGAAAAATGGCGTTTTATACGGGGATAGTCGACAAACTCAAGCTGACCGATGACGAAATTGCCGCCATTATGGGGCATGAAATGACGCACGCCCTGCATGAACACGGTAAAAATAAGGTCGGGCAACAAATTTTGACCAATACGGCGGCGCAGATAGGCACGCAGATTATATTAGACAAAAAACCGGACACTAATCCGGAATTGGTCGGATTAGGTATGGATATTTTGGGAACGTACGGCATTACCTTGCCTTATAGCCGCAGCTTGGAAGAAGAAGCCGATGAGGGGGGAATGATGTTGATGGCGCAGGCAGGCTATCATCCGGCGGCCGCTGTCAGGGTTTGGGAAAAAATGAATCAGGAAAACGACCAAAACGGCTTTATTTCTGCTATTACCTCTACTCATCCGACAAACAATGCCCGTATAGAAAATCTAAAACGGTTGTTGCCGACCGTTATGCCGGTTTATGAGCAAAGTGTCAGAAATAGGGGGCGCGTTAATAAAAAACGTCGGCGTTAAGGGAAGGGGATCGAGAATTTGAGCCGTTGTTTCAAAATGCCGTCTGAATCCGTTTGAGATTCAGACGGCATTTAAACAGTTCTGAGCCCCGCCCGTTTTGCCTTCAAGCCCGCGCCGCTTAAATCCAATCCCCCCTGCAACGGGCGCAAAAAAATCCCCGTGCCTTGCGACCGGGGATGTTTCGGGTTTCGCGCCCGTCTGCGCCGTGCCTTGCTGTCGGGCTATGCCGTCTGCACCGCCGCCGTTTCGGCTTGGTTTGATGCGGTCGGGCATTTGTGCGGCTATGCCCTGATATTCGGTTCGGCGGTCTTGCCTGTCTTGGCAGGCATATTCAGCAGCGTGTCTATTGTGAACTTGCTGATTTTGCCGTTTGCCAAGTCGTCTACGCAATGGCTTCGATGCCCTTGTTTTTGACGATGGTCAGCAGCTTCAACGCCGCGCCGCTCGGCTTTTTAACGCCCCGCTCCCAAGCCGAAACGTGATTTTTTCCCACGTTGAGATAGATGGCGAAAGCGGCTTGCGATAGTGCCTCCTTCTCCCTGATTGCCTTGATGTCTCCGCCGCTCAACGGTTTGATTTCGGTCAGGCAGGACTTGTCAAAGTCGCGCATGGTCTTTTTGTCGATTGCGCCGATGTTGTAAGCCCCTTCCATCATTTCATGAATGGCGGCTAATGCCTCGCTTTTGTATTTCATGATTCTATCTCCGTGATAATGCCGTCTTCTTTCAAAGCCGCCAGCTCTGCCCGCGTGTATTTCAGATAATATGCGGCGGCTTTTCGGTAAACGTCCAGTTCTTTATCCGAAATGTTTTCCCTGTCGTTCTTGGCAAAGGCGTAAACAAAAAATGCCCTGTCTGCCTGTTTGAACAGTATCAGGCTGCGATAGCCGCCGCTTCTGCCTTGTCCTTGCCTTGCTATGCGCTGCTTAATCACACCGCCGCCTAAATCTGCGTCTATCAGCCCGTTATCCGCCCGCTCTACCGCTTCCAGCAGCTCGGAATCGTTGATTTTGTGCTTCTTGGCAAATTTCACTATCCATTGGTTTTTGAATATCCGCATTGTGTAGCCGTTGATTAGTGATACTTGGAATTATACCAGAGACAGACAACACGGCAAGCCGCCTTTTTATACCCCGCAATTTCTCCGTTTATGCCGCCTGAAACACTGGCGGCTAACCTGATTATTTTTTAATCAATCGCTTTTAATGGCTCAAATTGCGTTTTTAGCGCGTTTCGCTGTCTTCCTATGCCCCCTATATATAACCAAGCGGTTTAACCGCCATTCCTGCTCAAAATAGGCGCGGTTCCGTGCGTTTTGGCTTTTCATTCCGCTACGCTCCCACTGCCAAGACGGTGAAAAACCGGAAAACCCCAAAAGTTGTTACCGATTCGTTACCATTTGTTACCGCATTTGTTACCGCATTTGTTACCGCATTTGTTACCAATTTTTTATCTTTTTCTTATTTTATAGTGAATTAAATTTAAACCGGTACGGCAAGGCGAGGCAACGCCGTACCGGTTTAAATTTAATCCACTATAGTATAGGTTTTTTCCAAAAACCCAAAAAAAACCGCTCTGCATCTTGGACGGTTTCCCCCTCATTCCCTACGGTGCGTCAGTATTCCCCGCAAGCTATTTCTCGCTTGGCATTCCTGATTTGGTGGTCGTTCAGCTTTATTTTTACGGTATTTTCTCGCGGTATTTTCGGATGCTGTAAAAAATCAGGTTAGTTCAATTAGGGCGGATTGGACGGGATTGCACTGTCAGGAAGGGGGACGGCAGGATAACAATCAGCCTGAAATCCTTGTATTGATTGGGATTGGTTGACGGCATTAGACAGGATTAAACGAAAAAAACGCTTAGAATTTCTAAGCGTTTTGTGTGTTGGTGCCGACAGCGAGATTTGAACTCGCACAGCCTACGGCCACTACCCCCTCAAGATAGCGTGTCTACCAATTTCACCATGTCGGCATTTGAAAAACTGTTATTTCTGCTGCTGAGGAACAGGGGCAGAAGGTTCGGTATTGCTTACGGGTTTGGGTGCTTGCTGAGTTTGTTGTACGTTGCTGAAGTCCAAACCGTATTTTGTCGTGTGGGTGTGAATATACACCATAGCCATGCAGGTTGCAAAGAAAAATGTTGCTGCAACGGCGGTCGAACGGCTGAGGAAGTTAGCGTTGCCGGCAGAGCCGAATACGCCTTGCGCGCTGCCGCTTCCCGATCCGAAGGTCGCGCCGGCATCCGCGCCTTTGCCGTGTTGGAGCAATACTAACACGATGACGGCCAAAGCGGAAATTATATTAACAATCCAAATTAGGGTTTTGAAGGCTTCCATATTTTTCTACGCATTTTGTGCGGCACTGATGATGGCGGTAAAGGAGTCGTACGACAATGACGCGCCGCCGACGAGTGCGCCGTCCACATAAGGTACTGCGAAGATGTCGGCCGCGTTGTCCGCTTTCACACTTCCGCCGTAAAGGACGCGGATTTTAACATCGCTTCCGCACAAAGACAAGATTTCTTTGTAGATGAATGCGTGCATATCGGCAATCTGTTCGACGGTGGCGACTTTGCCGGTGCCGATCGCCCAGACGGGTTCGTAGGCGACGGCGATGTTTTTGGTATCCAGCCCTTGCAGGATGGAAAGCTGATGGGCGATGACTTCGTGTTCTTTGCCGGCTTCGCGCTCTTCGAGGCTTTCGCCGACGCACAATAACGGGATGAGTCCGACGTTGAGGACGTTTTCCATTTTGCGGCGTTGGATTTCGTTTTTTTCGCCGAAATAAAGGCTGCGTTCGGAGTGTCCGATGAGGACGATGTCTGTGCCGGTGTCGGCGAGCATTTCGGCGGACACTTCGCCGGTGTACGCGCCGTTGTCGGGGAAGCGGCTCACGTCTTGGGCGCAGGTGAGGATGCGGTTGTTTAAGACGATTTGCATGGCGTTGTGCAGTTGCAGCAGGTAAACGGTCGGGGCGGCGAGTCCGATGAGGACGCGTTCGGCGGTGGGGAGGATGCGGAAGCGGTGCATGAGCGAATTGTTGTTCTGGAGCCGGCCGTTCATTTTCCAGTTGCCGATGACCCATTTTTGATCCCACATTCCGATTTGGTGATACATCTTTTTTGCTCCGTGTCGTGTTTTTTCTGTCTGCCGCGTGTGGCGCGTTGCAATGTGAAGTTTAGTGGATATGCGGCGGGTTCGCAACTTGGGGCGGGCGGCTGCGGGGGCGGTTTGGCATGTTGTTTCGGGCAGGTTGTTTTATAATGGCCGCCTGATATGTATGCAACTATAGGAGATGTGATGCACGCGCTTCATTTTTCGGCTTCGGACAAGGCCGCGCTTTATCGGGAGGTGTTGCCGCAGATTGAGTCTGTGGTGGCGGACGAGACGGATTGGGTGGCGAATTTGGCGAACACGGCGGCGGTTTTGAAGGAGGCGTTCGGTTGGTTTTGGGTGGGTTTTTATTTGGTCGATACGCGTTCGGACGAATTGGTTTTGGCACCGTTTCAGGGGCCTTTGGCGTGTACGCGGATTCCGTTCGGTCGCGGGGTGTGCGGTCAGGCTTGGGCGAAGGGCGGGACGGTGGTCGTCGGGGATGTGGACGCGCATCCCGACCATATTGCCTGTTCGTCTTTGTCGCGTTCGGAGATTGTCGTGCCGCTGTTTTCAGACGGCCGCTGTATCGGCGTGTTGGACGCGGACAGCGAACATTTGGCGCAGTTTGATGAGACAGATGCTTTGTATTTGGGCGAACTGGCGAAGATTTTGGAGAAGCGGTTTGAGGCTTCGCGCCAGGCGGCTTGAGTGATGGAAAGGGGCGGGCGGCGCGTGCCGAAGTTGGCGCGGCGGGAGTGTGGTTTTATAATGCCTGCTATTGTTGGAACAATTATTTGACGGAGCACTAAATGGATTTTGAAAAAGCGCGGTTCAATATGGTCGAACAGCAAATCCGTCCTTGGGATGTATTGGATTTTGACGTTTTGGACGCTTTGGCGGAGATTCCGCGCGAGCTTTTTGTCGATGAGGACTTGCAGGGTTTGGCGTATGCGGATATGGCGCTGCCGCTTGCCAACGGTCATAAGATGCTCGAGCCGAAAGTCGTGGCGCGGCTGGCGCAGGGCTTGAAGCTGACGAAAAACGATACGGTTTTGGAAATCGGCACGGGTTCGGGCTATGCGACCGCGCTGTTGGCAAAATTGGCTGGTCGTGTGGTGTCGGACGACATCGATGCCGAACAGCAAAACCGCGCCAAAGCGGTGTTGGACGGCTTGGGTTTGGACAATATCGATTATGTGCAAAACAACGGGTTGACCGAACTTTCCGCAGGTGCGCCGTTTGATGCGGTTTATGTCGGCGGTGCGGTAAACCTTGTGCCTGAAGTGTTGAAAGAACAGTTGAAAGATGGCGGACGCATGGTGGTTATCGTAGGCCGCAAGCCTGTTCAGCGCGCGCTTTTGATTACGCGCAAGGGCGATGTGTTTGAAGAGAAGGTGCTGTTCGATACCTTGGTGGCGCATTTGGATGATAAGGATGCCGATCCGTTTGGTGGTTTTCAGTTTTGATGTTCGGATTGCGATGCCGTCTGAAAGCGGGTTTGGGGCTTCAGACGGCATTTTGCTTGGTTTTTTTTTGGGGGGTGCGATGGATATTGTGCAACTTGGGTCGGCGGAATTGAAGGCGTGGATGGACGAAGGGCGGATGTTTTGTTTGTTGGACGTGCGTACGGATGAAGAAACGGCGGTTTGTTCGCTGCCAAATGCGCTGCATATCCCGATGAATCTGATTCCGCTGCGGCAGAACGAGCTGCCGGATGATGTGCCGCTTGTGGTGTATTGCCATCACGGTATCCGCAGCCTGCATACGGCGATGTATCTGGCGGACGCGGGTTTTGAAAACCTGTACAAC
Organism: Neisseria sp. HMSC070F02; assembly: GCF_001814225.1. NCBI lineage: Bacteria > Pseudomonadati > Pseudomonadota > Betaproteobacteria > Neisseriales > Neisseriaceae > Neisseria > Neisseria sp. HMSC070F02. The sequence goes on from NZ_KV815361.1 coordinate 5,760, forward strand.
CTTCAGGGCGGCATCGATGCATGGGCGGCCGAGATTGACGGCAACATGATGCGTTATTGAGGCAGGCATTTCAGACGGCATTCCTTAAATGCGTGTACCTGTGGTGTTCCAAAAGGTCGTCTGAAAGTGCAGCTTCTGCGAAGCTAAAGCGCGGTATCAACGAAGTTAAAATTTGCCTGAACCTTAAAGGCAGCCTGCACCCCAATCCCCTCTCCCCGTGGGAGAGGGCTAGGACGAGGCTGGCAAACTGAAAGTTTGCTTGGGCGGCATTTTCAATGTGCAGGCTGCTTTTATAGTGGATTAACAAAAATCAGGACAAGGCGACCGAAGCCGCAGACAGTACAGATAGTACGGAACCGATTCACTTGGTGCTTAGCACCTTTAGAGAATCGTTCTCTTCGAGCTAGGGCGAGGCAACGCCGTACTGGTTTTTGTTAATCCACTATAGCTTCGCAGAAACTCCGTTTTCAGACGACCTTATTTAAACCGATAGGTAAACGCCGCGTTCACTGTCCGCAGTGCGCCGTAGCTGTGGCGGTCGGGCTGGGTGCGGTAGTGTTTGTTGAACAGATTGTCCACGTTCAGCGACAGTTCGGCGCGCGGATTGAAGCGGTAACGCGCCATGATGTCGGCGACGGCGTAGGCTTTTTGGCGGCTGTTGTCGGCGGCGCGGGCTTTGGCGGCGGGGTTGGGGATGCGGAGCGTGGCAGGGTCGGTGTGGGTTTCGCTCTGCCAGCGCACGCCTGCGCCGATGGTCCAGCCGCTGGGGGCTTCGGGGGCAAAGTGGTAGGCAGTGAAGAGTTTGAAGCTGCGTTCGGGTACGCTGTCGGGGTTCAGGCGGCTGCCGTCTTGGTCGCGGGTTTTGCTTTGGCTGTAACCTGCCTGTATCTGCCATTCGGGCGTGATGCGGCCGCCGACTTCGATTTCCCAGCCGTGGGTTTTGGCTTGGTTGGCGGCGCGGTAGTAGGTGTTGCCGCTCGGGTCGCGTCCTGCTGCGGTGGCGAGGTTGTTTTTACGGGCGCGGTACACGGCGGCGGATGCGTTCAGACGGCCTTCAAGCCATTCGCCTTTGATGCCGGCTTCCAGATTGTTGCCGGTTACGGGTTTCAGGTAGCTGCCGTGTTCGTCTTTTTGCGATTGCGGGACGAACAGGCTGCTGTACGAGCCGTAAAGAGACAGGTTGCCGGTCAGGTCGAACACGATGCCTGTGTAGGGGGTGAAACGGTTGGCGGACACATAGGTCATGCCTTGTGTGCGGCTGTCGTAGCTGCCGGTGCGGTAACGGCTGTATCTGCCGCCGAGTATCAGCGAAAGGTTGTCGGCGGCGCGGAAACGGGTGGCGAGATAGCCGCCGATTTGCCGCCTGGTGCCGTATTGCGGGATGGTTTGGGCAAACGATGCAGGCTGCGGGTAGGCACCCGTGCGGGAAAATTCGTAGGCGTTGGGAATGGCGTTGGGGATGATGCTGCGTTCGCCGTATTTGTTGCTGGCGTATTTGTAACCGTTGATACCCGCGATTAAATCGTGTTCGCGGCCGAACAGGCGGTATTTGCCGATCAATGACACGCTGGCGCTGTGGGTGCGCGGGTCGGCGTGCCAATAACCAGGAATCAGGTCGGTGGCGGCGGTGTTGTGGTCGATGGAAAGCACGCCTGCTACGCCGTAGGGCTGGCGGAAGCGGCTGCGGGTGTAGTCGTATTCGGCTTTGAGTTTCCAGTCTTGGTTGAAGCGGTGTTCGATGCCGGCGAACAGGTTGAGCGCACGGTGGCGGCTGTTCGCCCAATTTGTGGCGGGGTTGTCTTTCGGGCCGAAGGCGGTGGCATAACCTTGGCTGTCGTACACGGCGTAGCTGAGCGGCGCGTCGGCGGTTTCTTTCGCCTGCTGGTAGTCCATGCCTGCGTGGACGCGGGTTTGCGGTGCGATGTCGTATTCCAAAATGCCGTAGAGTTCGGCATCGCGGCTGCGTTCGCGCCGCCGCCACGAGTCGCCGCGTCCGAAGGTGGAAACCAGGCGGCCGCGCAGCGTGCCTTCGGTGTTCAGGCTGCCCGATACGTCCGCGCCCAGCCCGAAATGTTTGCGGTTGCCCGCTTCGGCGCGGACTTCAAACAATGGCTTACGGGTCGGGCGTTTGCGCACCAGATTGACGGTGGCGGAAGGCTCGCCCGTGCCGTCCAGCAGCCCCGCCACGCCGCGCACGACTTCTACGCGCTCATAGGCGGCGGTGTTGGCATTGCCCGTATCGGCCAGCGCGTCGGCAACGGGGATGCCGTTGATTTGGTAGTTGGCGATGCGGCTGCCGCGCGCGAACAGGTAGTTGTAGCCCGCGCGGTCGGAGCCGTAAATCTGGCGGCTGGTGCCGGTCGCCTGCAACAGGGCGCGGTCGAGCGTTTTGATGTTTTGGTTGCGCATTTGTTGCGATGTGATGACGCTGACGCTCTGCGGGATTTCGCGCAGGGTCATGGGCAGCCCGAGCGGGGTGTGCGTGCCGGAAACAGTGTAGCCGTCGTTGGAACTCTCGGTGCGGTCGGCGGTAACGGTGATGGTCGGCAATTCAGTGCTTTTCTGCGGTTTGGGGTCGTCTGAAACAGAAACATCGGCCTGCGCGTACACGGGCAACAGGGCGGCAAACAGCAGGGAATATTTGAAGCGTGTCATGGGATTTCCTTTGTGTGTTGGTGTGCGGTGGGGTTGTATTTTCGGCATATTGATTGAAGGTGCAGGCTGCTTTTAGCTTCGCAGAAACTCAGCTTCCTTCGGAAACTTCGTTTTCAGACGGCCTCGGACGGGTCGGACAACTCAATCAGCACCACCGAGCAGCCGTTTTCCGAACGCGGGCGGTGCGACACCGACTTCGGCACGACCGCCATCTCGCCCTCGCGTATCGTCATGCTGCCGCCGTCGGCGAAGTCCACCGCCATGTCGCCCTCCACGGCAAACAGCACTTTGTCGCTGTATCCGTGCGTATGCCAGCCGTAATCGCCCAAAAGTTTGACCAAACGGAATTGGAACCCGTGGCGGTTGATGATTTCGGGCTGCCAGTATTCTTTGATGGCGGCAAGGTGCTGTTTCAGGTTGATGGTTTCGTTTTGCATGGGGTTCTCCTATGGGTTGGGTGGTTTACGATGCGGTTTGTCGTTTTGGCTTCGTTCAGTGGGCGGAGTTGTAACGAAAGCGTTATCGGCTTTGATGTAAGCCTGCGGCTTACCGCCCTCTCCCTAACCCTCTCCCACAGGGAGAGGG
>NZ_KV815362.1:0-10293 GCF_001814225.1 Neisseria sp. HMSC070F02
GCCTTGTCCTGATTTTTGTTAATCCACTATATTATAAAAATTCCGTCTGAAGCGGCGTTCAGACGGAATTTGTTTCAAGCAGGCTTAACAGCAGCGTCCGCCGTTTGCGCCGCAACGGCGCTTGCGGCAGTAGTCTTGAAATTGCAGCTTGGTCATCACGGGGGCGTTGGGATTATGTTTGCGCTGCTGTGCAACGTAGTTTTCATAATCAGGCACGCCTGCCATCAAGTTTGCCGTCAGCTTGATGGTTTTCCACCAAGACGCGAGCTTATGCTTCACTTTGTGCCTCCGGCTGCTTGCCGTCGCGGTACACCGCCGGGATTTCTTTGGCGGTCGGCCAGCCGACTTTGCGTGCTTTGAGGGCGGTACGCAAACCGTACGCGGCGACAATCACGACAACCGACAAGAAGAGGATGGTCAGACCGGCATTAATCTTGTCGTTGAAGATGATTTGCGCCATTTCGCCGATGTCTTTGGCAGGCGCAAGGACTTCGTTTTTAGCCAATGCGTCGCTGTATTTGCCGGCGTGGGCAAGGAAGCTGATGCGCGGGTCGCTGTGGAACAGTTTTTGCAGGCCGGCGTAGCAGGTTACGAACAGTACGCCGACGGCGGGAACGAGTACCACCCAAACATAACGGTCGCGTTTCATCTTAATCAGCACCACGGCGCACATAATCAAGGCCACGCCTGCCAGCATTTGGTTGGCGATGCCGAACAAAGGCCAGAGCGAGTTGATGCCGCCCAGCGGGTCGGTTACGCCGGTGTAGAGAAAGTAGCCCCACAATGCCACGGCGAAGAAGGTCGCAATCAGGTTGGCGGGGATGGAGTCGGTGTTGCCGAAAGGTTTGTAGAAGATGCTGCCCAAGTCTTGAATCATAAAACGTGCGACGCGCGTACCGGCATCGACGGCGGTCAGGATGAACAAGGCTTCAAACAATAGGGCGAAGTGATACCAGAACGCCATCATCGCCTCGCCCGGAATCAGGCGGCTCATAATGTGCGCCATACCGACTGCGAGGGTGGGCGCACCGCCTGCACGGGAAAGGATGGTGTTTTCGCCCACTTCCTTAGCGGTGTGCAACAGGGTTGCAGCATCGACAGGGAATTGCAGCTTGGTGGTAATCACTTCGGCGGCGGTATTGGCATCCGTACCGATCAGGGCGGCAGGGCTGTTCATGGCGAAGTACACGCCGGGATCAAGCGATGCGGCGGCGGCAAGCGCCATAATGGCTACGAAACTTTCCATCAACATACCGCCGTAACCAATCATACGGACGTGGGTTTCGTTTTCCAGCATTTTCGGCGTGGTGCCGGAGGAAATCAGCGCGTGGAAGCCCGAAACCGCACCGCAGGCGATGGTGATGAAGAGGAACGGGAACAATGCGCCTGAGAATACCGGACCCGAACCGTCGATAAAGTGGGTTACGGCAGGCATTTGCAAAGCGGGATTGACGATGACGATGCCCAAAGCCAAGGCCGCAATCGTACCGATTTTCAGGAAGGTGGAGAGATAGTCGCGCGGAGTGAGCAGCAACCATACGGGCAATACGGAGGCGACAAAGCCGTAAATCATAATCGCCCAAGTGAGCTGGATGCCGTCAAGGTCGAACCAATGTCCGATGGAACTTTTCGCCACATCTTCGCCGTAAATTACCGCCAGCATCAGCAAAATAAAGCCGACGATGGAAATCTCGCCGATTTTGCCCGGACGGATATAGCGCGTGTAAATACCCATAAACAGGGCAATCGGCATAGTGGCGGCGATGGTAAACGTACCCCAAGGGCTGTGAACCAGTGCTTTTACGACAATCAACGCCAACACCGCCATAATGATGACCATAATCATCAAAATACCGATGGAGGCAATCACGCCTGGAACAGTACCGAGTTCTTGTTTCACAATATCGCCCAAAGACTTACCGTCGCGACGCATAGAGACGAACAAGACCATCATATCCTGTACCGCGCCGGCAAACACCACGCCGAAGATAATCCACAAAGTACCGGGCAGGTAACCCATTTGCGCCGCCAAAACCGGGCCGACCAAAGGGCCCGCGCCCGCAATCGCGGCAAAGTGGTGTCCGAACAATACGCCTTTGTGCGTCGGAACGTAGTCCAAGCCGTCGTTGTGGCGTTCTGCCGGAGTCAGGCGGTTAGGATCGAGCCGCATTACGTGGTTGGCGATGTAGAGGCTGTAAAAACGGTAGGCGATGCAGTAAACGGATATGGCGGCGGTAACCATCCATACCGCGCTGACCTGTTCGCCTCGGCTGAGAGCCAGAGTGGTAAAGGATGCTAAGCCGACCAGTACCACTATGCCCCAAATGAGGAAGGTTTTGAGTGATTTCATCGAATAAATCCTTATCTCACACTGTCGGAATATGCCTGAACGGCGGGAAACGGATGACCGCCTGCCGGCACGGGCACAAACCGGAGTCTGAATGATTGACGAAGTATGAAACAGTGCGCTTGTCGGGATTTGTGCCTTATGCCCGCATCAAACAGTGCAGGGATGCGGGCGCACAAAACGTTAAACGCCGAATAGGATTTTAACGCAAATTAGCACACTGATAGCGGTTTTTACTTGGAATTTGGAAAAAATTTACATTCCTTCGGGCGGACAGGCGGGTTTGGACGGCATCGTCAGGCAAAAGGCGGCGCCGGAAGACGGGTAAAGAAGGGGCGCGCAATCCGGATTATTGATTCATCGCGGGTAAATTCCGGTTATCGGGCTTGTGTGTTTGCGCGTCCGTTTATAGTATGGCGTTGCCGCAGCTTGGAATCAGGGCGGTTGTTTCATATCTTATTTTTATTGGGGAGCTTTTATGAATATCAGGTTTTTCGCGCTGACCGTACCGGTTTTGTCTTTGGCGGCCTGTGCCGTGCCGGAGGCGTATGATGACGGCGGACGAGGGCATATGCCGCCCGTTCAAAACCAAGCCGGCACGGCAGATTTTCGGGCATTTTCCTGCGAGAACGGTTTGTCTGTGCACGTCCGCCGTTTGGACGGCGGCAGAATCGCGTTGCGGTTGGACGGCAGGCGTGCCGTCCTCTCTTCCGACGTTGCCGCATCCGGAGAACGCTATACCGCCGAACACGGTTTGTTCGGAAACGCAACCGAGTGGCACCAGAAAGGCGGCGAAGCCTTTTTCGGCTTTACCGATGCCTACGGCAATTCGGTCGAAACTTCCTGCCGCGCCCGTTAAACGGGGCAGCCTGTTTGAACCGCCGTCCGGATTTTTCGGGCGGTTTTTTATGTCGGATTTGTTTTGCAGTTCGGCCTCCGGCAGGGTTTTGGCTGTCTGATACCGTCCGTAACTTCGGGTATTGCCGAGTTTGTCGGCAACGACCGCTGCGACTTGGGCGGCGTTTTGCCGAACGCCTGCGTTACTTCCCTTTGTAGGCCGATCTCTTTGGCAACCGCGTCTTTGTCGAAGCTGTTTTTCAGACAGCCTTTTAAATTCATACAATCTATGGCTTGCTTATCTTTATAATTGTCCAAATTTCCAATAATCCCGCCCTTCAATTTTCCAATAACAAAATTCGTCCGGTATTAAATACCCAAAATCCATCGCCTTTGCAAACCAGCCGTCATAAACATAATCTTCATGACATCTGTCCCAATCCATATGTAAGATAGGATCATTGTACGACAGCTTGTTCTCGACAACGGAATATAACCTTACCGCTTCAGCAGAAGTAAATCCCTGAAACATCAGTTCCTTCAATTCATCCTTTTTTAATACAATGACTGAATCCGATTGAAGATAGCTTTCAAAATTGTCCTTAGTTAACTGCCAGATACCATTACGGTAATTTTTATAATCATAATTATATTGTTCTTTTGTTATAATTCCTTCTCTTAGATAAATATCAAAAGATATTTTTGCATTTAATTCAAAATTTTCCTTATAATCAATCAAGTAATATATCTTTTTCTTATAGACAAAAATAGATATGCATTGAATATACTGAAAGATGTCATCCAATAATTCAGATTTAAATTTCTCAATCTTTTCCATATTTGCCAAATTCCTTAATAACTTTATCTTCAGCAAGCCGTAACCCACATTAAATCTGCAGGTAAGGTGTGGTACGCACGCCAGTGAACTTGAGTCTAATAAAAAGGTCGTCTGAAACATTTTTCCGGCTTTCAGACGGCCTTTTGCCAAATATTATCGGCAGCGGCTCAATGCCAACTTTAAACCTGCTCCGATTTCTTCAGGGCTGTTATCCAATGATAAAATTACATCGTCTGCATCAATGGCATCCCACGCTTCCAGCTTGACATGGCGGCTCGGGCTGATTTTCAGGCAGCCGTTGTGCAGCCAAATATCCACGCTCATCATGTTTTTAAATAGGGCGCGTCTGGTTTTATAGCCCAAGTTCCTGCATAGGTTGGCAACCCAATCCTCATAGCGTTGCCGAAATTTTTCGGTATCAAAAAAATCTTGGTCTTCTGGACTGTCATAAACGAAAGTCCTGCTGTTTGCCAACGCTTGCAAGACCGTCGTGCCTAAAGTTTCATTGTCGGTATCCAATGGCAGGATATGGGGGGATATAGGTGGTCTATTGCCGTTAATCCCAAACCTGAACATGTTTGAACAATCAGAGCTTCTTCATTCGTATAAAAAACTGCCCAATAATTTTGAGCCTGTTTAAAAATCATTATTTTATCTCCGTAATTTTGATTGTATAGTGGATTAACAAAAATCAGGACAAGGCGACCGAAGCCGCAGACAGTACAGATAGTACGGCAAGGCGAGGCAACGCTGTACTGGTTTTTGTTAATCCACTATAATGTTTGGATTTTTGCCATACTCTACCACACGTTGCAACTGCAATCTTTGTTCCTTATATATTATTAAAGGGCTGCATTACTTTTCTTTCTAAATTACCATTGTATAAAAAGTATTTTTCTTAAACGACAGGGATTGCGCCCGCGCCATATTCAGACACCGCCCGGATGTTGCGCTGCCCGATCGGATGCTTCAGACGGCATCGGAAGGGTTTGCAGTTTTGGAATATGAAGATGATAATGTCCGCGAGATTGACGGCATTTGAAAGCGGTTATTCCGCATACCGGAGGACACGAAATGAACGAATATTACCAATTAATCAAGCATCCCGATATTTCCCTTTCCCCGATTTCAGACGGCATCGGGGTCGGCAATCCGGCGACGGGCGAAATTTTGGCGTATGTCCGCAATACGGGTTCGGACAAACTGAAAAACCTGATTCAAAAGGCGGCGGCAGCGCAAAAATTATGGGCGGCGAAAACTGCTTTGGAACGCGCCGACATATTGTGGCGTTGGTATTTTTTAGTTAAAGAAAACAAAGAAGCACTGGCGCGTCTCATGACGATGGAGCAGGGCAAAGGCCTGACCGAGGCGCGCGGCGAAATCGATTATGCGGCTTCGTTTGTGCGCTGGTTTGCCGAAGAGGCGCGGCGGATTGACGGCGATGTGCTGACGAGTGTGAAAGCATCGCAAAAACTGGTCGTGTTGAAACAGCCTGTCGGCGTTACTGCCGCAATTACGCCGTGGAACTTCCCGTCTGCGATGATTGCGCGCAAGGCCGCGCCTGCTTTGGCGGTTGGCTGCGCGATGATTGTCAAACCTGCATCGCTCACGCCTTTGAGTGCGTATGCGTTGGCCGTGCTGGCTTATGAAGCTGGCGTGCCGCAGGATTTGCTTCCCGTCGTTAGTGGCCGCGCTTCGGAAATCAGCCGTGAATTTGCCACGAATCCGATTATCCGCAAAATCAGCTTCACCGGCTCGACCGAAGTCGGTGCAAAAATTTTTGCCGATAGCGCGGCGGACATTAAAAAACTCAGTTTGGAACTGGGAGGCAACGCGCCGTTTATCGTGTTTGACGATGCCGATTTGGACAAAGCCGTCGAAGGCGCGCTCGCCAGCAAGTTCCGCAACAGCGGTCAGACCTGTGTCTGCACCAACCGCGTTTACGCCCAATCGGGCATTTACGACGAATTTTGCCGCAAATTAAGTGAAAAAGCAGCCGCGCTCAAATTGGGCAACGGCTTGGAAGATGGCGTAAACCAAGGGCCGCTGATTGAGGAAAAAGCGGTGGAAAAAGTCGAGCAGCACATTGCTGACGCGCTCGCTAAAGGCGCGGTCTGTCTGACCGGCGGCAAACGCAGCGCGTTGGGCGGAACGTTTTTTGAGCCGACTGTCTTAAGCGGCGTAACAGCACAAATGGCGGTGGCGCGCGAGGAAACCTTCGGGCCGTTGTGTCCAGTGTTCCGTTTTGAAACCGAAGCCGAAGTCATCGCGGCCGCCAACGATACGGAATACGGTTTGGCAGCTTACCTTTTCACCTCCGATACCGCCCGCCAATGGCGCGTCGGCGAAGCATTGGAATACGGTATGGTCGGCATCAATACGGGCTTAATCAGTAATGAAGTGGCACCGTTCGGCGGCGTGAAACGCAGCGGTTTGGGACGTGAAGGCAGCAAATATGGTGCGGACGAATATCTAGAATTGAAATATTTGTGTATTGATGTCGGGTAGAGTATATATTTGATTTATATGCAAAAAGTTTTTGGGTATGTAAATCTGATAGATTCACATACCCCAACTTATACCCCAATTTATTTGAAGTTGGTTTGAAGCCAGTTTGCTACGGCTTCTTCGTTCCACCGGCTGCTCCTGCCGTCTGAACAGCAGGTTTTCAGACGGTGCCGCATTTTAAGCAGCCTTTATCTGTTGTACAATGCGCCCTGTTTTTACGGTTATTTTTGATTTGAATTAAGATATGATGGAAAACGGAAAAACAGCCTCGAGATGGCGTTTTGCCTTGAAAAGTGCGGGCTGGCACCTCTTAATCAGCCTATCGGTTGCAGGACTGGCGGCATTGCTGGTTTTTAAGGTTTGGTATCCTTATCCTTATGCCGAGCTGACGGGAGGGCTGTCGCTTTATCAGCTGGTGGTGGCTGTTGATATCGTATGCGGCCCGCTGCTGACTTTAATTTTGGCAAGCCCGAAGAAAAAGACAAAGGCACGCATGGTCGATTTTTCCATGGTCGGCATCATCCAGCTGGCGGCTTTGGTGTACGGTCTGCACAGCGTTTCTTTGGCGCGTCCCGTGGTGGAGGCGTTTGAAAAAGACAGGATTAATGTTGTGACCGCCGCCGAAGTGGCGGTTGAAGACCTGCACAAAGCGCCGGAAGGGCTGCAAAGCCTGTCGTGGTTCGGCATCCGCCGCATTGCATTGAAAGAACCTGAGGATGCGGATGAGAAGAACAAGACGCTGGATTTGTCCCTGAAAGGTATCGAGCCGAGTATGCGTCCCGACCGGTGGCTGCCGTATTCCGACAAGGAAGCAGAAGAAATCCGCAAACATCTGAAACCGCTGAAAGTCTTGGCGGATGCGAGAAAAACGACGGTTGCGGACATTCTGAAACAGGCAGGTCTCGCCGAAGGGGAGGAGCTGTATTACCTGCCGTTTACCAGCAGCAGGCAGAAAGAGTGGATAGTCATTACCGATAAAGAGGGCAACACCAAAGGCTACGCGCCGATAGACGGCTTCATCATCACCCCTTAAGCGTTGGGACTCCGTCCGCACTCGAACATCCGTTCTTCGCGGCGGTAGAATCAGACTGTATTTGAGAGGGGCGCAACCCCTCAATCAGGGCAACACATAGGGGAAGGCTTTATGTGCCGTCCGTGTGTTGAAACATTTCAAAATAAGCTCATGCCGTCCGAACATCCTTTCAGACGGTATGGCATTTTGCCATTGCCCCGATAAGCTGTTAAACTATTTAAATTATTTCGACCGAAGGTACACGCACATGAAAGACCCCGAGCAGAGCAGCAAGCCCGCCCGCCGTTTTTTGTGCGTACCGTCTGTTCAGGCAGCTTGAGCGCTTCAGGCTGCCTTTTCGCGTTTGAACTTGAGGAATACGAAAATCATGGATTTCAGTTGGTTGGCAGAACCGCATACCTGGATAGGTTTTGCCACGCTTTTGGTGTTGGAAGTCGTATTGGGGATAGACAACCTTGTCTTTGTGGCGATTTTGGCAAACAAGGTCCAGCCCGCACGGCGCGACCGCGCACGGATTATCGGGCTGGGGCTGGCAGTCGTCATCCGCATCATTATGCTTGCTTTTATGGCGCACATCATCACGCTGACCGAGCCGCTGTTCCAAATCGGCGGCCTCGCCGTTTCCGGCAAGGACATGATTATGCTCGCGGGCGGTATTTTCCTGCTTTACAAAGCCACCACCGAACTGCATGAACGCCTCGAAGGGCACAACCGTTTTACCGTTGCCGACAGCCAAAAAAAACACGCGCCGTTTTGGGGCGTGGTCGCGCAAATCCTGATACTGGATGCCGTGTTTTCCATCGATTCGGTCATTACTGCGGTGGCGATGGTCGATCATATCGTCGTGGCGATGGGTGCGGTCGTCGTCGCAATGGCTGTAATGATTTCTGCCAGCAAACTCTTGACCGAATTTGTCGACAGACACCCTACCGTCGTGATGCTCTGCCTTGGTTTTTTGTTGATGATCGGTTTCAGCCTGATTGCCGAAGCCTTCCATTTCCACATTCCCAAAGGCTACCTCTACGCCGCCATCGGCTTCTCGATTTTAATCGAACTGTTTAACCAGATTTCCCAGCGCAACAGCCGCAAAAACGACTACATCGGCAGCTCGTGGCGCAAACGGACTGCTGAAAACGTTTTGGGTATGATGGGCATACGCGAAAGCGTGCTTGCCGACGCGGGCGGCGAATCCGGGGACGACGCGCATTTTGAAGAAAACGAAAAATCGATGATACGCAGCGTGCTGACGCTTGCCGAACGCCCGATTATGGGGGTGATGATCCCACGCCGCGACATCGAACGGCTGGACATTTCCCAAAGCCGCGAAGAACAGTGTGCCCAACTGCAAAACACGCCTTACAGCCGCCTGCTCGTTGTCGGTAAGGCGGGCGTGGACGAACCTTTGGGCTACATCAACAAAAAAGACCTGCTGTCCCAACTGCTGGAAACAGGCGGTCTCGACATTCAGACGGCATTGCGCCAGCCGCTCGTTTTGCCCGACAGCACCACCGCGCTGGGCGCAATCGAACTCTTCCGCCAAAGCAGCGCGGATTATGCTTTGGTGGTGGACGAGTTCGGCGCGGTATTGGGCATGGTAACCATGAAAGACCTGCTCGAAACCATCGCAGGCGAGTTCCCCGAAGAATTTGAGCGCGAAGAAGAACCAGCCGTTCAGGGGAATCCCGATGAAAGCCTGACGGTGGAAGGCGCGTTGGAATATGTGGAGCTGGCATCCCAACTCAATCTGCCGCAGCAGGAGGAAGATGCCGATTTCCATACGGTTGCCGGGCTGATTATGGAAGAATTGCAAACCATCCCCGATGTCGGCGATTTTGCCGATTTCCACGGTTGGCGGTTTGAAGTGGTCGAAAAAGAAGGGCAGCGCATCGAGCGGGTCAAAATCACCAAATTGCCCGAAGAATAAGCATTCAGGATAGAAAATGAACGTTTTGATTTCCAACGACGACGGCTACCTCTCCGAAGGCATCGCCGTTTTGGCGCGCGTTACGGCGGAATTTGCCAACGTCAGGGTGGTCGCGCCCGAACGCGACAGGAGCGGGGTCAGTAATTCGCTGACACTGGAACGCCCTTTGCAGTTGAAACAGGCGCAAAACGGCTTTTACTATGTCAACGGCACGCCGACCGACTGCATCCACATCGGGCAGTCTGTATTTTCGGATTTTCAGGCCGATTTTGTCTTTTCGGGCATCAACCGGGGCGCGAATATGGGGGACGACACGCTTTATTCGGGGACGGTTGCGGCGGCAACCGAAGCCTACCTTATGGGCATACCCGCTGTGGCGTTTTCCTTAAACGACGCTTCCGGACGCTATTGGGCAACCGCAGAAAAGGCACTGTGGACATTGTTGGCGCATTTTTTCAAAACCCCCCCGCAGTCCCCTATTTTGTGGAACATCAATATCCCCGCCGTCGAGCCGGAAGATGTGCGGGGCATTAAAATCGCCCGTTTGGGCAGGAGGCATCACGGTCAGAACGTCATCCCCGCGCGCAATCCGCGCGGCGAACAGATTTATTGGATAGGCCCGGTAGGCAGGGTTTCCGACAAAGAAGAGGGAACGGATTTCGGTGAATGCGGCGCAGGTTTCATTACCGTAACGCCGCTGCAAATCGACCTGACCGCCTATCCGGACATGGCGGAAACAGCGGCGTTCTGGCATGCGGACTGACCGTTTCATCAAATATAGTGGATTAACAAAAACCAGTACGGCG
>NZ_KV815362.1:10393-16885 GCF_001814225.1 Neisseria sp. HMSC070F02
CTTGTCCTGATTTTTGTTAATCCACTATACCGTCGGGCTTTGCGCTTGAGAAGAACGCGCATTTTTATTATGATATACCGCATTCAGGCTATATATCGGAACATGAAGGTTATCTTATGTTGAAACAAACGACACTTTTGGCGGCTTGCGCCTCCTTTGCCGCACTGTTGGGCGGTTGTGCTACCCAGCAGCCTGCCCCCGTCATTGCAGGCAATTCAGGTATGCAGGACGCGCCGTCTTCGGCAGTTTACAACAACCCCTATGGAGCAACGCCGTACAGCCCGGCTCCTGCCGGCGATGCGCCTTATGTGCCGCCGGTGCAAAGCGCGCCTCCTGCTTATGTTCCGCCGTCTGCACCTGCCGTTTCGGGTACATACGTTCCTTCTTACGCACCCGTCGACATCAACGCGGCGACGCATACTATTGTGCGCGGCGACACGGTGTACAACATTTCCAAACGCTACCATATCTCTCAAGACGATTTCCGTGCGTGGAACGGCATGACCGACAATACGTTGAGCATCGGTCAGATTGTTAAAGTCAAACCGGCAGGATATGCCGCACCGAAAGCCGCAGCCGTAAAAAGCAGGCCCGCCGTACCGGCTGCCGCGCAACCGCTCGTACAGTCCGCACCCGTCGACATCAACGCGGCGACGCATACTATTGTGCGCGGCGACACGGTGTACAACATTTCCAAACGCTACCATATCTCTCAAGACGATTTCCGTGCGTGGAACGGCATGACCGACAATACGTTGAGCATCGGTCAGATTGTTAAAGTCAAACCGGCAGGATATGCCGCACCGAAAACCGCAGCCGTAGAAAGCAGGCCCGCCGTACCGGCCGCCGTGCAAACCCCTGTGAAACCCGCCGCGCAACCGCCCGTGCAGTCCGCGCCGCAACCTGCCGCGTCCGCTGCGGAAAATAAAGCGGTTCCCGCGCCCGCCCCGCAATCTCCTGCCGCTTCGCCTTCCGGCACGCGTTCGGTCGGCGGCATTGTTTGGCAGCGTCCGACGCAAGGTAAAGTGGTTGCCGATTTCGGCGGCAACAACAAGGGTGTCGATATTGCAGGAAATGCCGGACAACCCATTTTGGCGGCGGCTGACGGCAAAGTGGTTTATGCCGGTTCAGGTTTGAGGGGATACGGAAACTTGGTCATCATCCAGCATAATTCTTCCTTCCTGACCGCGTACGGGCACAACCAAAAATTGCTGGTCGGCGAAGGCCAGCAGGTCAAACGCGGGCAGCAGGTCGCTTTGATGGGCAATACCGACGCTTCCAGAACGCAGCTTCATTTCGAGGTGCGGCAAAACGGCAAACCGGTTAATCCGAACAGCTATATCGCGTTCTGACTTTCTGCCTGAAATCAAGTTGGAAATGCCGTCTGAAAGGTTTTCAGACGGCATTTTTGTTTTTGGCGGCTGTGTTTTCAAATCATTCAGAAGGGACGGGGCATATAAATTTGTTTGACTGTGTTTGGGTATAGTGGATTAACAAAAATCAGGACAAGGCGACCGAAGCCGCAGACAGTACAGATAGTACGGAACCGATTCACTTGGTGCTTAGCACCTTTAGAGAATCGTTCTCTTCGAGCTAGGGCGAGGCAACGCCGTACTGGTTTAAATTTAATCCACTATATTTGCTTGATTTCATCCGTTTGCAATGGAAACGGATGGCGCGATGTGCCTGTCTTTCAGACGGCATAGTCCGCCGTCAGCAGCCGCAGGACATGTCTTCAGAGGCTTGCAGGCTGATGTCTCTGCGTTTTTTGGCTTTTTCGTAGCGGCAGCGTTGGCGGTCGGTCAGGATTTCCAGCGGAGGGACAGGGACGGGTTTGCCGTCTTTGACCGCAACCATCGTGAAGTAGCAGCTGTTGGTGTGGCGGATTTCGCCGGTGCGGATGTTTTGTGCTTCGACACGGATGCCGATTTCCATCGAGGTGCGTCCCGTGTAGTTGACAGCGGCGTAAAAGGTAACCAAATCGCCGATGTGGATGGGTTCTTTAAACAGGACTTTGTCAACCGACAGGGTAACGCAATAATTGCCGCTGTAACGGCTGGCGCAGGAATAGGCGACTTGGTCGAGCAGGAGCAGGAGTTCGCCGCCGTGTACGTTGCCGCTGAAATTGGCGGTGTCCGGCATCATCAGTTCGGACATAATGAGTTCGTGGGAAGGCAGTTGGCGTTGTTGTGTCATAGTGTACCTGTTTTAAGAAAGGGTGTTTTGAAATGGGTGTGGGAAAATTTTAGGGAATGGGGAAGTGGAATTCAAGCTAAAAAAAGCTATGATGGGATAGTCTGCCGAAATGGACCGCCGATGCCGTCTGAAGCCTTCAGACGGCATTTTGTTTAGGAAAGCCAAAAACGGAAGACTAGGAAAAACACGAGTGCCAACACGCCTGCCCAAACGATGAGCATGAATCCGGCAACTGCCTGCCCCATGCGGTACACGGGGTTCTTGCGTTCGTCCTCAAGGAGGGGGTTATGATTTTTTTCGGGTTGTCCGGACATTTTGTTCTCAATCGGAAAAGTTGGAAACGGGCGTAAGGTTATGTTGCCGTGCAAAAAGATTCAAGAAGGAAGGTCAGCAGCCGTCTTCCCAATTTTCGTCCCAAGCGTGTTTCAATGCCGTCTGAACGGTATCGGCATCGAATCCGCGATAGGCGAGGAAACGCGCCTGTTTTTGTTTTTCTTTGAGGTCGGCGGCGGGGTGTTTGAATTTTTTACGCAACACGGCTATGGCGGCCAGTTTTTCGCTTGAGCGGTCGGGAAGCAGGTTGCGGCTGGTTTCTTCATCTATGCCCTGTTGCGCCAAAGCCTGTTTCAGCCTCAATGAACCGTGTTTGCGGCTTTTGCTGCGGATATAGGCTTCGGCATAGCGCAAATCCGACTGCCAGTTGCGTTCGGCAAATTCGTTTAACACGTTTTCCAACTCCTCTTCGCTTTCGGCGTGCGGTGCAAGTTTGCGTTTCAGACCGATGCGGCTGACTTCTTGGCGCGAGAGGATGTCCATCGCGCGGGCGCGTAGGGATTTTTGCGGTTTCATGGCGGCGGTTTCGGCACGGAAAGATTCAGACGGCATGGGAAACGGATTCCGATGCCGTCTGAACAGATTGTTTTATTCTTCGTCTTTATTTTTCTGCGGTTGCAGGTTTTCGTAAATTTCGGGCAGCGAGCCGATAATCCAGTCGGGGCGGGTCGCATCGTCTTGCGAGAGCAGCGTCATATCGCCGTAACCGAAGGTAACGCCGACGCTCAGGCAGCCGGCGGCTTTGGCGGCGATGATGTCGTTGCGCGAGTCGCCGACCATAACCATGTTTGCAACATCGATACCCAAAACTTCGGCGGCATGCCGCAGCGGCAG
Source organism: Neisseria sp. HMSC070F02 (assembly GCF_001814225.1). NCBI lineage: Bacteria > Pseudomonadati > Pseudomonadota > Betaproteobacteria > Neisseriales > Neisseriaceae > Neisseria > Neisseria sp. HMSC070F02. The sequence goes on from NZ_KV815362.1 coordinate 13,757, forward strand.
GGGGCTGGGTTTTTTCTCGGGCAGGCTGTCGCCGCCGAGTATCAGGCTGAAGTAGTCGGCAAGTCCGAGCTGTTTCAACAGTTCGACGGCAAGGATTTCGTTTTTGTTGGTAATGACTGCCAGCGGGATGCCCAAAGATTTGAGCAATGCCAGCCCGGCTTCGGTTTCGGGATAGGGGCGGGTGAAGACGCTCAAATGGTCGCGGTAGTATTTCATATAGGACACGAAACCTTTTTCCCACAGTTCGGAATCGGCTTCGCGGTCGCGGTCGTTGGTGAGGACGCGGTGAACCAGTTTGCCGATGCCGTCGCCCACATAGCTTTCGACCACTTTGGCGGGCAGCGGTTTCATACCGAGTTGCTCCAACATCGCTTCTGCGGCGGCGGCAAGGTCGGGGACGGAATCGCACAGTGTGCCGTCCAAATCGAAGGCGACGGCTTGGACGTGTTCGATGGCTGCATTCATAATCTGATTTCCTGTCGGGTTGAAAGGGTTTATTTTAACATCGTTTGCACAGGGCTTCTAATGTATAGATTGTTAACAATCGCAACAGGTTTTGCAGGCGGTGTTTTCGGATTTCGGGGCGGAATCGGGCAAGGGTTTGAAATCCCGGCGATGTTCCAATTAAATTTTTAAAAAATAAAAGGATGCCTATATCTTTATTTAATTTGACATTTATTTTTCGGACGCGCGCGCTGCTTTTTCAGGCGGAGTCCGGGCTGATTCCGTGCGGCTTGAAAAATAAAATCATATATAGATTAATCAAATCGGGCTTATGCCGACTACACGCTATTACATTTTGTCGGGAAATTGGTTATAGTAATGAGCGAAATGCACGCCCCTGAAAATCTTTTTGTGAAAAGGAAGCAAAATGTCTGAAGCCCTTGCAAAAGAAACCCTCAATCCGTTTGAAATCGCGCGCAAACAGGTCAAAACCGCCTGCGACCGGCTGAAAACCGATCCGGCCGTTTATGAAATCCTGAAGAGTCCGACCCGCGTGTTGGAAGTCAATTTCCCCGTCAAACTCGACGACGGCACGGTCAAAACCTTCACGGGCTACCGTTCGCAACACAACAACGCCGTCGGCCCCTATAAAGGCGGCGTGCGCTTCCATCCCGGTGTGAATCTGGACGAAGTCAAAGCCCTGTCGATTTGGATGACCATCAAATGCTGCGTGGCCGGCATTCCTTACGGCGGCGGCAAAGGCGGCGTTACCTTGGATCCGCGCGATTATTCCGAGGCGGAACTGGAACGCATCGCCCGCGCTTATTCCGAAGCCATTTCTCCGCTGATCGGCGAAAAAATCGATATTCCCGCCCCCGATGTGAACACCAACGGCAAAATTATGTCGTGGATGGTGGATGCTTATGAAAACGTGGTGAAACATTCCGCACCGGGCGTATTTACCGGCAAACCGGTCGAGTTCGGCGGCTCTTTGGCGCGTACCGAAGCCACGGGTTACGGCGTGAACCTCGCCGCCGTCCAAGCCTTGGAAAAACTGGGCAAGGACGTGAAGGGTGCCACTTACGCCATTCAAGGTTTCGGTAATGTCGGTTACCACACAGGTTATTACGCGCATCAATCCGGCGCGAAAGTTGTTGCGGTTTCTACTGTTGACGTTGCCATTTACAACGAAAACGGCTTGGATATGGAAGCTTTGTTTAAAGAGTTCCAAGAAAAAGGCTTCATCACCAACGAAGCCGGTTACGGCAAGGAAATTACCAACGCCGAACTTTTGGCTTTGGATGTGGACGTACTCGCCCCTTGCGCGCTGGAAAATCAACTGACTTCCGAAAACGCCGGTAAAGTCCGCGCGAAAATCGTGGTTGAAGGCGCAAACGGCCCGACTACGCCCGAAGCCGACGTTATTTTGCGTCAAAACGGCGTATTGGTCGTGCCCGATATTTTGGCGAACTGCGGCGGCGTGGTGGTATCTTATTTTGAATGGGTACAAAATCTGCAAGGCTATTATTGGGAGTTTGACGAAGTTCAGGAAAAAGAAACCGTCGTCCTGCGCCGTGCGTTCCGCGATATATGGAACTTGGCGCAAGAGTATGATGTCGATTTGCGAACCGCGTCTTACATGATGAGTATCCGCCGTGTTGAAAAAGCGATGAAGCTGCGCGGTTGGTATTGATGTTTGAACAAAAAATGCCGTCTGAAGCCTTCAGACGGCATTTTTGTGCGGGCGGGATTAATGGTGCGAATGGCCGATTTGGAAGGTTAAAGTCGAGTAGTTCGCCTGTTTTTGGCACACGCTTTGATCGGGGAAGTCGGCTTTGTGTTCGACATTGGCTTTCCAGAAGCCTTGGCGCAAGGGGATGATGTCCACTTCGCCTTTGTCGTCTGTGCTGTCGGAGAAAGCCTGTGCTTCGGTTTTGTGCGTTTTGCTGCGGTCGCTGGTGTCGAAGCCGTCAAAGGTGGCGGTAACGGTGGCATTGGGCAGCGGTTCGCCACGGAACAGAACGCGGACTTTGAAGCGTTCGCCTACGTGAATGTTGGCGGGATTGTCCAGCGGGACGATTTCCAAGTTTTGTCCGACCGGTTTGGTGATGATGGCGGTGTCCGCGCTTTCGTGTCCGACGTTGACGATGTTTTTGCCGAACATTCGGGTTTGTTCGCAATAGCTTGCGTCAGGCATTTCTTTGATGCCCGCCTGTTTCCAGCCTGCTTTGTTTTTTGACCAGAAAGTAGGCTGATATTCGGCGATGACGAGGTAACTGCCGTCCTTAACGGGACGGTTGCTTCGGTACTGGTAGTTGTATGTGCCGCGTTGAATCATGTTTTCCTTGCCTTTTTCGGTAACCAGCTGCATCGGTTTGCTGAAGATGTGCAGGCGGTCTTTGGCGATGGGTTCGAGTTCGGGAAATTCGCCGTAGCCCAAGTCGGCTTTAAGGTATTCGCCGCCGTGCGTGTGGGCGGTTTCGACCCAGACGCGGTGGGCGTGGGCGGATGTGGCAAATAGGGCGGAAACGGCGAGCAGTGTCAATGTTTTCTTCATGGTGCAGCCTTTGTCTCGTGTGGGTTAAAGATTTTGTTATGTTATAACAAAATAGGTATCGTGTGAAGACGGATTTGCTGTCTGAAAACTGTCTTTTTGTATAGTGGATTAACAAAAACCAGTACGGC
>NZ_KV815362.1:16985-26248 GCF_001814225.1 Neisseria sp. HMSC070F02
CCTTGTCCTGATTTTTGTTAATCCACTATATCGATTTGAATTTTTCAGAAAATGAAGCGGACGTTTGGGCGGAGGCAACTTGTTTGATAAGATAGCAATATTTCAAAACGGAGAAAGATCATGCCTTATGTCAATATTAAAGTAACCGGCGGCAAGGAAGCACCGACTGCCGCGCAAAAAGCGGAACTGATCGGCGGCGTAACCGAATTGCTGGCACGCGTGCTGGGCAAAAATCCCGAAACAACGGTTGTCGTGATTGATGAAGTGGATACCGATAACTGGGGAATAGGCGGCAAAAGCGTCAGCGAACGGCGCAAAGAGGGCAGGTAAAAAGCCTGAAAATCTCGGTTTGATGCTTTAAATTCCGCGTGAAAAAGAGTACATTCCCACCCATTGCCCAAAATTTACGGAACACATCATGGATAAATTTCCCAAGTCTGCAAAGCTCGATCACGTCTGTTACGACATACGCGGGCCGGTTCACAAAAAAGCACTTCAGTTGGAAGAGGAGGGCAATAAAATCCTTAAACTCAATATCGGCAACCCTGCGCCGTTCGGCTTTGAAGCCCCTGATGAAATCTTGGTCGATGTCATCCGCAACCTGCCGACTTCGCAAGGCTATTGCGATTCTAAAGGGCTGTATTCCGCCCGCAAAGCCATTGTTCACTACTATCAGACCAAAGGTTTGCGCGATATTACGGTTGATGATGTCTATATCGGCAACGGCGTGTCCGAGCTGATTACGATGTCTATGCAGGCATTGCTCAACGACGGCGACGAAATCCTGATTCCCGCGCCCGACTACCCTTTGTGGACGGCGGCGGCAACGCTTGCGGGCGGTACGGTACGCCATTATCTGTGCGACGAAGAAAACGGCTGGTTCCCCAACCTTGCCGATATGGAAGCCAAAATCACGCCCAAAACCAAAGCCATCGTCGTCATCAATCCCAATAATCCGACAGGCGCGGTGTACAGCAGGGAAATCCTGTTGGAAATCGCCGAACTGGCGCGCAAGCACGGTTTGATTATTTTCGCCGACGAGATTTACGATAAAATCCTTTATGACGGCGCGGTTCACCACCACATCGCCGCGCTTGCCCCCGACCTTTTGACGGTAACGTTCAACGGTTTGTCCAAATCCTACCGCGTCGCCGGCTTCCGCCAAGGCTGGATGGTGCTCAACGGGCCGAAACATCACGCAAAAGGTTACATCGAGGGTTTGGATATGCTCTCGTCCATGCGCCTGTGTGCCAATACGCCGATGCAGCATGCGATTCAGACGGCATTGGGCGGCTATCAGAGCATTAACGAATTCATCTTGCCGGGCGGGCGGCTTTTGGAACAGCGCAACAGGGCGTGGGAACTGGTCAGCCAAATCCCCGGCGTGTCCTGCGTCAAACCGATGGGCGCGATGTATATGTTCCCGAAAATCGATACCGAAATGTACCGCATCCGCGATGACATGAAATTCGTTTACGATTTGCTGGTGCGCGAAAAAGTCTTGCTGGTGCAGGGAACGGGGTTTAATTGGATCAAGCCCGACCATTTCCGCATTGTCACGCTGCCTTACGTCCATCAGATTGAAGAGGCGATGGGCAGGCTGGCAAGATTCCTGCAAACCTACCGCCAATAAGGGGACGGTTTGTCTGCCGAGGATAAAAAATGCCGTCTGAAACGGAGATTCCCGTTTCAGACGGCATTTTCAACAGCAGGAACGAATCAGGCAAATTTCAGTCTGTCGCCGTCGGCTTCTACCCTGATTTCGCTTTCGGGCGCATAGTTTCCGGCAAGCAGGGCTTTTGCCAGCGGGTTTTCGATTTCCGACTGGATGGCGCGTTTGAGTGGACGTGCGCCGTAAATCGGGTCGAAACCGGCTTTGGCGATGATGTCCAGTGCGGCATCGGAAACAGTCAGGCGCAGGTTTTGTTTTTCCAAACGTTTTTCCAAACCTTTGAGCTGGATTTTCGCAATGCTGCGGATGTTTGCCTGATCCAGTCCGTGGAACACGACTACTTCGTCGATACGGTTGATCATTTCTGGACGGAAATGTTCTTTCACATCCTCCATCACAACTTCTTTTACCGCTTCGTAGTCCTGAATGCCCATTTGTTGGATGTGCTGGCTGCCAATGTTGGAAGTCATCACAATCACGGTATTTTTAAAATCTACGGTACGGCCTTGTCCGTCGGTCAAGCGGCCGTCATCCAATACTTGCAGCAGGATGTTGAACACATCGGGATGGGCTTTTTCCACTTCGTCCAAAAGAATCACGCTGTACGGTTTGCGGCGCACTTGTTCGGTCAGGTAGCCGCCTTCTTCGTAGCCGACATAACCCGGAGGCGCGCCGATTAAGCGGGCAACGGCGTGTTTTTCCATATATTCGGACATATCGATGCGAATCAGATGATCTTCGCTGTCGAACAGAAAGCCTGCCAGGGCTTTACACAACTCGGTTTTACCCACGCCGGTCGGGCCCAAGAACAGGAAGCTGCCGTAAGGCTTGTTCGGATCGGCAAGACCGGAGCGGCTGCGGCGGATAGCGTCGGACACGGCACGCACGGCTTCGTCCTGTCCGACCACGCGGCGGTGCAATACTTCTTCCATTTTCAGCAGTTTGTCGCGTTCGCCTTCCATCATTTTGGATACGGGAATGCCGGTCATACGGGAAACCACCTCTGCGATTTCCTCTGCGCCGACATTATTACGCAAGAGTTTGTTTGCCGGTTTTGTGCTGTCCGTATCTGCCCGTTCGGCGGCTGCACGCTGTTTTTCCAAATGCTCCAAATCTTCATACATCAATTTTGAAGCCAGTGCCAAATCGCCTTGCCGTTTTGCCTGTTCGATTTTAATTTTGACTTCGTCAATTTGTTTCTTAATATTAGCAGCACCGTCTGAAATTGCTTTTTCGGCTTTCCAGATTTCGTCTAAATCGGCGTATTCTTTTTGCAGACCGTTGATTTCCTCGTCTATCAGTTCCAAACGTTTTTTGCTGGCATCGTCTTTTTCTTTTTCAACGTGCGCCTTTTCCATCCGAAGCTGAATTAGACGGCGGTCGATTTTGTCCATTGCTTCCGGCTTGGTTTCTTTTTCCATCTTGACACGGCTGGCGGCTTCGTCAATCAAATCAATCGCTTTATCAGGCAGGAAGCGGTCGGTAATGTAGCGGTCGCTCAACTCCGCTGCGGCAACGATAGCAGGGTCGGTAATATCGATACCGTGGTGGATTTCATAACGCTCCTGTAAACCGCGCAAGATAGCGATGGTGTCTTCTACACTTGGCTCGCCGACCAATACTTTTTGGAAGCGGCGTTCGAGTGCCGCGTCTTTTTCGATGTATTGGCGGTATTCGTCCAAAGTAGTTGCACCGATACAGTGCAATTCGCCGCGTGCCAAAGCCGGTTTCAACATATTACCCGCGTCCATCGCGCCGTCGGTTTTACCTGCACCAACCAAAGTATGAATTTCGTCAATGAAAATCAGAGTGTTGCCATCGTCTTTAGCCAAGTCGTTCAACACGCCTTTCAAGCGTTCTTCAAATTCGCCGCGGTATTTCGCACCGGCAATCAAAGCCGCCAAGTCCAGAACCAAAAGGCGTTTATTACGCAGGGATTCAGGTACTTCGCCATTGACGATGCGTTGTGCCAAACCTTCGACGATGGCGGTTTTACCCACGCCCGGTTCGCCAATCAGCACAGGGTTGTTTTTGGTACGGCGTTGCAATACCTGAATCGCACGGCGGATTTCGTCGTCACGGCCGATAACGGGGTCGAGCTTACCGTCTCGGGCGCGTTGGGTCAGATCGAGCGTATATTTTTTCAAAGCATCGCGTTGGTCTTCGGCATTGGCATCGTTCACGTTTTGTCCTCCTCGTACCGCGTCAATCGCGGCATTGATGTTTTGTTCGGTCGCGCCGGCTTCTTTCAAAATTTTGCCGGCCGCATCGTTCTGCTGCACCAAGGCAAGCAGGAAAAGTTCACTGGCGATATAGGCATCACCGCGTTTGGTGGCAGCCTTGTCCATCAGGTTCAACACCGCCTGCAATTCGCGGCTGGGCAGAATGTCGCCGCCCTGGCCGGACACTTTCGGCAGGCTGTTCAAATGCTGCTGCAAACGCTGTTTCACCTGCGGCACGTTCACGCCCGCATGAGCCAAGAGCGCGGCGGCTCCACTGTTTTGGTCGTCAAGCAGGGCTTTTAACACAAAGCCCGCTTCCAGATAGCTGCCGTCCGCAGCCAACGCCAAACTCTGAGCTTCTGCAAGGGCTTGTTGGAATTTGGCGGTTAATTTGTCGTATCGCATTTTCGTTTCCTTTTCAAAATGTCCGCTGTCGAAGCCTATATGTGCATCATTGTGGATAACTCAAGTTCTGTTTTCTGTTTTTCTATATTTAATTCGATATATCATTGAATTTAAAGTATATAAAAATGTATAATAATGTGTATAACTATATCTTCTTAATATGGAAAAGTCTGTTGTCGGCTGGATGTAGGTGGCAAATCGGGTATAATCGGCGCATCTTTTTCCCTTTCAGACGGCATTGATGCCGCAAGGACATTTTTATGAGCAAAAAACGAGTTCTGACCGGCGTAACCACCACCGGCATCCCGCATTTGGGCAACTACGTCGGCGCCATCCGCCCCGCCGTCCGCGCGGCGCAAAACCTCGATACCGAATCCTTCCTCTTCCTCGCCGATTACCACGGTATCATCAAATGCCACGAGCCGGAGATGATTCACCAATCCACCCAAGCTGTTGCCGCCACATGGCTCGCCTGCGGACTCAATCCGGAACAGACCACTTTCTACCGTCAAAGCGACATTCCCGAAGTGATGGAGTTGAACTGGATTCTGACCTGCATCACCGCCAAGGGTTTGATGAACCGCGCCCATGCCTACAAAGCCGCCGTGCAGGCAAATGCAGAAAACGGGCAGGAAGACCCTGATTTCGGTGTGGAAATGGGTTTGTTCAGTTATCCGATTCTGATGACTGCTGATATTCTGATGTTCAACGCCAACGAAGTCCCCGTCGGGCGCGACCAAATCCAACACGTCGAAATGGCGCGCGACATTGCCGGCCGCTTCAATCACCGCTTCCGAGAACTCTTCACCCTGCCCGAAGTGAAAATCGACGAAAACGTCGAACTCTTGGTCGGTTTGGACGGACGCAAAATGTCCAAATCCTACGGCAACACCATTCCGCTTTGGGAAAACGACAAAAAAACCCAAAAATCGGTCAACAAAATCATCACCAATATGAAAGAGCCGGGCGAGCCGAAACAGCCCGACGAAAGCCCATTGTTTGAAATCTACAAAGCCTTCTCCACACCGTCTGAAACGGTGGAATTTACGAAAATGCTTGCCGACGGCTTGGCTTGGGGCGAGGCAAAAAAACTTTTGGCGGCGAAAATCAACGCCGAACTCGCCGAACCGCGCGAACGCTACAACGCATTGACCGCCGACCCTTCGCAAATCGAAGAGATTTTGCAGGCAGGCGCGCAAAAAGCGCGTAAAGAAGCACGCGAATTGTTGGACAAAGTACGCGATGCGGTCGGCATCCGCCCGTTGAAATAAACCCGATGCCGTCCGAACCTCTTAAAGGCTTGCCGGAACAAAACGTCGTCCGGCTGACCGGCAAGCATCCCAACGACTTGGAAGCCGTCAGCGGCAAATGCATGGAAACCGACGATAAGGGCGGTCCGGTAGGCTGGGCGGAAAACGGCGTGTGCCATACCTTGTTTGCCAAACTGGTGGGCAATATCGCCGAAGACGGCGGCAAACTGACGGATTACCTGATTTCGCATTCCGCCCTGCAACCCTATCAGGCAGGCAAAAGCGGCTATGCCGCCGTGCAGAACGGACGCTATGTGCTGGAAATCGACAGCGAGGGGGCGTTTTATTTCCGCCGCCGCCATTATTGAGGTATTCGGACATCCCGGAATATATTTGGTTTTTTCAAACCCTGCAGGAAAAAGTCCGCACCGTCGGGAAACTCAAAAGGAGGGGGATATGTGTTACAATTTTCCGAACTGTTTTCATAAAATAGTTTTCGGACGTGTTTCAATATGGCATTGATGCCGCCTTATTGTTCGAGAAAAAAAACCTTTATATTTAAATATAATGGGTTTTAACTAAACGGGAAACCGTTTTCTCTCCGGCCGATGGGCAAAATCAGCCGATTGATGGAACACGGTCCGATTTTTAAGCAAAACCTTAATCAACAACTCAAGAAGGATAAGACATGAAAAAATTATTGATTGCCGCAATGATGGCGGCTGCCTTGGCAGCTTGTTCGCAAGAAGCCAAACAGGAGGTTAAGGAAGCGGTTCAAGCCGTTGAGTCCGATGTTAAAGACACTGCGGCTTCTGCCGCCGAGTCTGCCGCTTCTGCCGTCGAAGAAGCGAAAGACCAAGTCAAAGATGCTGCGGCTGATGCAAAGGCAAGTGCCAAAGAAGCTGTAACTGAAGCCAAAGAAGCTGTAACTGAAGCAGCTAAAGATACTTTGAACAAAGCTGCCGACGCGACTCAGGAAGCGGCAGACAAAATGAAAGATGCCGCCAAATAATTTGTTGCCTTGGCAAAAATGATGGGATGCCGCCTGCCGGCAACCCAAACGAAACCGCCTGAAGATTTTCAGGCGGTTTTTGAGTTGTATGCCCCTTGTTTTTTACGCCTGCATGACCGTTCCGAGCAGATGTGCCGCGCATATCGGGATGTTGCGGACAGGGAAATGCCGTCTGAACATCATTCAGACGGCATTTGCCCCGCAAGGTTCAGACGGCCTCGACTTTGAACGGCATATTGATTTTTTGCCATTGGACGCTTTCATATTCCAATGCGTCGGCAATCAGGGGATGGCGTTCCAGCCATTCCCTGTCAATACGCAGGATGAAGCCGCAGCTTTCCGTGTCCGTACGCAACTGCATATTTTTCGGGAAAGACAGGTCTTGGCGCGAACGGCAGAACAGTGCGGCAAGGCGCAGCGACAAAACGGCATACCACAACATTTCGTTGGTGCCGATGATGCCGCTCATTTTTTTCATATCGCCGCGATGACCGATGACCAGTTGGGCAAGTATGGTCTGTTCTTTGCGTGAGAAACCCGGCATATCGGCGTTTTCGAGGATGTAGGCGGAATGCTTGTGATAGCCGGTGTGGGCGATGTCCAAACCGATTTCGTGCAGCGCGGCGGCGCGTCCGAGATACTGTTGCCACAAGGCAAGCTCTTGAACTGTAACGTTTTTAGCGTGGCAGAGGCTGTCCATAAAGGTTTGCGCGGTCTCGGCGGTGCGTTTCGCCTGATTGAGGCTGACGTGGTAGCGGTGTTGGAACTCGGCAACCGTTTGTCCGCGCATATCTTCGTTTAAACCGCGCCCGATCAAATCGTAAAACACGCCGTCGCGCAGGGCGGCTTCGGTTACGGTCATCCTGTCGAGTTTCATTTCCTCAAACGCCGCCATCATCACGGCAAGTCCGCCGGCAAAAACTTCGATGCGTTCCGGTTTCAGGTTTTCAAATTTGGCTTTTTTGACCGAACCGGCTTCGATGATGCGTTCGGCGAGGGCGCGCATTCCTTTGTAGGTAATGTCCGCCTCTTGGGGCATTTCGGCGGCAAGCACGTCGCGGATGGATTTTGCCGAACCCGATGTGCCGACGGCGAAATCCCAACCTTCGCGCCTCATATTTTTGCTGATGCGCTGGATTTCGTTGCGGGCGGCGGAAATGGCAGATTGGAAGTCTTTGGCGGTGATTTTGTTTTGGAAGAAGCGCAGGCTGTGGGTTACGCAGCCCAAGGGCAGGCTTTCAGTAATGTCGGGATTCAGCGTCGAGCCGATGACAAATTCTGTCGAACCGCCGCCGATGTCGATAACCAGCATTTTGCCGCCGCCCGGGGGGAGGGTGTGGATCACGCCGGTATAAATCAGCCGCGCCTCTTCGCGCCCGGCGATGATTTCGATGGGGAAACCCAGTGCCGCTTCGGCTTTGGGAAGGAAATCTGCGATGTTTTTGGCGACGCGGAATGTATTGGTTGCCACGGCGCGTACCTGTTCAGGGCGGAAGCCGCGCAGGCGTTCGCCGAATTTTGCCAGACAGTCCAAAGCCTGTTCTTGGGAAGCGGCACTCAGGTTTTTCTGTTCGTCCAGTCCGGCGGCGAAGCGCACCATCTGTTTGAACGAATCGATGACTTTCAACTGTCCGTTGTTGTTTTCGCAAATCTGGAGGCGGAAACTGTTGGAACCCAAATCGACGGAGGCGAGGATGTTTGCGGGGGTGGTGGTCATGGCGGATATCGGTGGGGGAAAAACGCAATGTTACTCTGACGGCGCAGGCGTTGACAATAAATGATGAGGTTGTTTTTGATTCTGCCCACGGATGTTGCCGACGGCATTTTTTGCGCTTATTTGAAATCCTTTTCCACGCTCATGAAAATCTGCGTGTTTTTGCGTGTGTAAAAACTTTTCATATTGCTGTCGATTTTCAGATAGCGGAAATTGAGTTGCGGCGTAAATCCCTTCCAAGAGATTTTGTCGTGCCACAACGACAGGTTTGCCTGATATTCGTGGTCTTTACGCGGGAAGCGGTACACAATGGTCCCGGGTGCATCAAAAGTCCTGCGGGTATAGCGCAGGTTTGCCCGCAGACCCAGCCCGCCGTCGAACGTTTTGACCGCGCCGACACGCAAACCCTTGCGGATGGAAGCCTGTTCCGCCTCTTTCGTTATGTCGTGCGACCAGTCCGCACTGCCGTAAAGCAGCCAGTCTTTCGGCGCGGAATACATCAGCGTCGCACCCGCCAGCGGCATATGGCTGTCGTATCGGGCGGCGGTGCGGTCTGCCTGATAACGCTTCCACATATTGCCCGCGTTTAGTGTCAGCCGCCAGTGTTCGCCCAAGCGTTGGGAGAAATCGGCATTGAAGCCGCCGACGAAATTGTATCGGCTGCCGCCTAAGAGGTTTTGCCCGACAAACGGCACGATGCCGAACGAGCGCGTTACCGAACGATTTTTATAGCCGAGCGACAGGCGCAGGCACTGTTCGCTGAAATCTTTGTTATCCCAATAATGCACGCCGCCGCCGCTGATGCCGCCGTAGAGGAAATGATGCCCGCCCGCATTGATTTCGCGCGACACGCCTAAGCCCTAGCGCAAACCGTGTGCCTTTTGCGGCAGGCTGTCGGCGGTTTTCGTCCAGCTTCTGCCCGCAAATTCAATCGTTTTTTTGGACGAAGCGTTGTTTATAGCGGATTAACAAAAATCAGGACAAGGCG
>NZ_KV815363.1:0-312 GCF_001814225.1 Neisseria sp. HMSC070F02
TAGGGCGTGTCCCTAATTTGAATAAGCCCAAAAGAGCCCTATTTTAACCCTATATTCCAACGAAATATAGGCAAACACAAACAATGGCGAGAACCGCAATAACTGACAACATATGGGAACAATTACAAACAACCATGAAAGCGCACGGCTGTCATCAATGGAAGAACGACCGTACCGTGATGGAAGCCATACTATGGAAGCTAAGAACAGGTGCACCATGGCGAGACATACCTATTGAGCTAGGGTCATGGAAAACCGCTTATAACCGCTTTAACCGATGGTCTAAAAAAGGCTTGTGGCAGAATTTTTTTT
>NZ_KV815364.1:0-16421 GCF_001814225.1 Neisseria sp. HMSC070F02
TCGGCACGGAAATTTATCGAGTAAAACGGTTTCTTAGATTCTACGTTCTAGATTCCCGCCTGCGTGGGAATGACGGTCGGGTATCAGCGGAAGAAGTCGCCCACGCCGGGGGGTAGACCTTGCGTGAATGCGCCCATTGTTTTGTTTGCGGTTTCTTCGGCTTTGTCACGGGCGGATTTGAGGGCGGCGAGGATGAGGTCTTCGAGCATTTCTTTGTCGTCGGCGGCTTCTTGAATCAAATCGGGGCTGATGTCGATTTTGCGTACTTCGTGCGCGCAGGTCATTGTGATTTTGACCAAGCCGTTGCCTGCTTCGCCTTCGATTTCGGTTTCGGCAAGTTTGGCTTGCGCTTTTTTCATATTTTCCTGCATTTGCTGCGCCTGTTTCATCAGGCCGCCTAATCCGGCTTTTCCGAACATACTGAATACTCCTGTTTGTGTTTGAATGAATGAGGGAAACGGCAATGCCGTCCGAAGGGTTCGGGCGGCATTATATCTGTTTATGGCCGGTTTGCCGCCAATTCCAGTGATTCGGGCTGCCATTGCGCGCCGAATGCTTGGAGGATTTTTTGTGCGGCGGGGTTGGCTTCGAGCAATGCTTGTGCTTTTTGCCTGTCTTCGATTTGGACGCGCTTGTCCTGCATTGCGGGGGTTTCTCTGCCGGCTTCGTCCTGCCAGTCTTGGGTTTGCAGGGTGAGTTGCAGCCCGTAGGCTTGGGCAAGGGTGTCGCGGATTTTGTCGAGGCGTTTTTTGTCGGCGGTGGCGCGTGCTTCGGCGGTCATCGCCAAAACCATCAGGCCGGTGTCGGGATGGTATTCCGTCCACGCGGAGTGTTGCGCCGGCATTTGCGCCGCGCCGAGTTTGCGGGCGAAATGCCGGACGATGGCTACCCAGTTTTCGGTGGAAAACTCGGGCGGCGGGGCGGACGGTGTGTTGTTTCCGCCGATGCCGCCTGCTTCTGCTTCTTCGTCCGCGCCTCCGCCTGCGGTATCGGCAGGGGCAGCGTGTTCCCAATCGGGCGGCGGGATTTCTGCGCCGTCTTCTACGGGGCAGTCATTATCCGGAAAGCCGTAACCGTAGAAAGGTTCTGCAGGGGCTTCGTGCGCAAATGCTTCCGTTTCAACGGCTTCATCATTCGGTGTTGCCTGAATGGGGTTTTCAGACGGCACTTCGGACAAGGGGGCATCGGTTTCGTTGTCGGCTGCCTTGTTCTTGGAAACTTGGTTTTCGGGCGGCGTTTCGGCTTCGGATGCCGTCTGAATGCTTTTTGCCGACGTTTGCGCCGTGCCGGCTGCGGCTTGGGCTTCGTCCGGTGCGTCTTCCCAAGGCGGAACATCGTTGTTTTCTTGATTGGAAACGGGTTCGGCAGCTTTGCCTTCAGACGGCATTGCCGCTGCGGATGCCGTCTGAACGGATGTTTGGGCGGTTTCTGCTTCAGGGCGCGGTTGGGGCTTTTTTGCAGCGGTTTCCTTTTCGGCGGTTTGTGCCGATGGGGATTTTAGTTCGGTATTTTCAATCACGGCGTTTGCATCACACGAAGCTGCCGCCAAGGGCGCAAACGCCAGCATACGCAGCAGGGTCATCATAAAGCCGGCGTATTCGTCGGGGGCGAGGCTCAGGTCGCGTTTGCCGTGGACGGCGATTTGGTAGTAAAGCTGGATTTGTTCGCCGCTTATGGTTTGGGCGAGGCGGTGCAAAATATCGGAATCGGGGTCGTAGTGCGCCAAGGCGGAGGGCACCGCCTGTATCAGGGCGAGGTGTTGCAGCAGTATGGCAAGTTCGCCCAAGGCGTTGTCAAAGCCGACGGCACACGCCGCCATTTCCTGCGCTTTGGAGAGCAGGGCTGCGCCGTCTTGGTTGATGATGCCTGTCAAGAGTTCGTAAAGGTATTGTTTGTCAACCGCGCCGATCATTTGGCGGACATCGTTTTCGGCAACTTTGCCCGAACCTAGGGCGATGGCTTGGTCGAGCAGGCTCAAGGCATCGCGCATCGATCCGGCGGCGGCGCGTCCCAAAAGTTGCAGGGCGACGGGTTCGTAGGCGATTTTTTCGCTGTCGAGGACGTGGGCGAGGTGGTCGGCAACCTGCTGCGAAGTCATATTGCGCAAGACGAATTGCAGGCAGCGGCTCAAGACGGTAACGGGGACTTTGTGCGGATCGGTCGTGGCAAGGATGAATTTGACGTGTTCGGGCGGCTCTTCCAGCGTTTTGAGCATAGCGTTGAACGCGCTTTTGGAAAGCATATGCACTTCGTCGATGATATAGACTTTGTATTTGCCGGCGGTCGGCGCGTATTGGGCGTTTTCCAAGACTTCGCGGATGTTGTCGATGCCTGTGTTGGAGGCGGCGTCGATTTCGAGCAGGTCGACATAGCGTCCGGCATCGATTTGGGTGCAGCTTTCGCACACGCCGCAAGGTTCGCCGTGTTGCGCGTTTTCGCAGTTGAGGCTTTTGGCAAGGATGCGGGCAATGGTGGTTTTGCCTACGCCGCGCGTACCGGTCAGCAGGTAGGCGTGGTGCAGCCTGCCTTCGTCTAGAGCGTTTTGCAGGGCTTTGACGACGTGTTCCTGACCGACTAAGTCGGAAAAGGTTTTGGGCCGCCATTTTCGGGCGAGAACTTGATAGGCCATGTTTTTCTCTTGGTTTCGGTCGTGATGTTTCTGTCGGTGCGTCGGAATGCCGTCTGAACGGCGGTCTCGGGCGGCGTATTCTAGCACTTTCGGCTTACTGTCCGCGCAAGAACAGTGCGTCCAATTCTTTCAAAGTCAGTTTGACCCAAGTCGGCCTGCCGTGGTTGCACTGGTTGCTGCGCGGCGTATTTTCCATATCGCGCAGAAGGGCGTTCATTTCGGGCAGGGTGAGCCGGCGGCCGGCGCGGATCGAGCCGTGGCAGGACATGGTGGCGAGGATGCGGTTTTCGTGTTCCTCGATGGTTTGGCTGCTGCCGACTTGGGCGAGTTCGTTTAATACGTCTTTGGCGAGCGAGACGACATCGGCTTTGCCGAGCATGGCGGGAACTGCACGGACGGCGAGGGTGTTGCCGCCCATATCGGATAATTCCAGCCCGAAGCCTGCCAGCGTTTCGGCATAATCGGCAAGGGCGGCGCATTCTTCGTGGGACGCGGCAAAGGTTACGGGAATAAGCAGGCGCTGGCTTTGCAGATTGCCGTTTTCTTGACGTTGGCGTTTCATTTTTTCGTAGTTGACGCGTTCGGCGGCAGCGTGCATATCGATGAGCAACAGACTGTCTTCGGCTTGGGCAAGGATGTAGATGCCAAGTAATTGAGCAATGGCGAAGCCGAGCGGCGGCAGTTCGGATTGGGACGGGATGCCGTCTGAAAGCGGCGCATCTGTTTTGGGAGTAGGCGTTTCAGACGGCATATTGCCGAAACGTGCCTGCTCTAATCGGTTCAACTCAAGGTCGATGTCGTCGGTTTTTTTGTAAAGCTCGGCGTAAGTATTCATGGCTGCGCGGCTTTCGCGCAAGGACAGGCTGCGTTGTTGCGGCGCACGAGCGGCTTGGTAAGGCATAGGCGCGGTTTTGCCTGATGCACCAAAGGCATTGCGTGTATCGGGTTTGTTGCCCGTCGGGTAGTTGGATGCGCGATCAAACAGATTTTCGCTGTTGTTTTCAGACGGCATTGGTGCAGGCGTAACGCCAGTAATGTCATGCAACACTTCGCCTGCGTTGCCGACGCTTTCGGTCAGGTCGGCGCGTGTGTCGGCAAGGGCTTTGTTGAGCGTGTGGAACACGAGTTGGTGCACCTGCTGGCTGTCGCGGAAGCGGATTTCGGTTTTGGTAGGGTGGACGTTGACATCCACGGCTTCGGGCGGCAGGTCGAGAAAGAGGACGAAAGCAGGCGTCAGCGCGTTGTGCAATACGTCGCGGTATGCCTGTTTGACAGCATGGAGCATGACTTTGTCGCGGACAAAACGATGGTTGACGAAGCAGTATTGTTTGTCGGTTTTGCCTTTGGCGAAAGTCGGCTTGGCAATCGCGCCATAGAGCCGCAATGCGCCGTTGCCGCTGTCGATTTCTAAGGATGCCGTCTGAAAATCATCGCCGACAATGGCGGCAATACGTTCATGCAGGCTTTGGGCAGGAAGTTTGAACACTTGTTTGCCGTCGCGTTTGAGCGAGAAGGCAATGTGCGGATGCGCCAGCGCGAGGCGTTCGAGCATCGTGGCACAGTGGGCGTATTCGGTGGCTTCAGACTTGAGGAACTTGCGCCGCGCAGGGGTATTGAAGAAGAGTTCGGCGGCTTCGATGGTCGTGCCGACGGGGTGGGCGGCTGCCGTAGGGCTGCTGAGTTTGCCGTCTTCGGCTTTGACTTGTGTCGCGTGTGCGCTGCCGTCTTGGCGGCTGGTCAGGGTCAGGCGGCTGACGGAGGCGATGCTTGCCAAGCCTTCGCCGCGAAAGCCCATACTGGCGACGTGTTCCAAATCGTTTAAGGTTTTGATTTTGCTGGTAGCGTGGCGGTGGAGTGCGAGTTTGATGTCGTCCGGATGGATACCGCTGCCGTTGTCGCTGACGCGGATGAGACGGATGCCGCCGCCCGCCAGTTCGACATCAATCGCCGTCGCGCCTGCGTCTATGCTGTTTTCAACGATTTCTTTCAGGGCGTTGGCAGGGCGTTCGACCACTTCGCCGGCGGCGATTTGGTTGACGAGATGGTCGGGCAGGGCGGCAATGCGTGGCATAAGGTAGGCTTCCGTTGCAAAAACGCTTTATTCTATAATAAAACCCCTTACTTTTCTGCCTGTATTCTTGATAAAAGCCGTTTATCCCGTTTGGAAAATACCAGTATAATCACGCCGTATCCCGTAAAATTGGAGCGCAAAGATGTATCACTACCAATCCGAAGCCACACAATTCCTCAACCGCCTGATTGAAGAAAAACCTGAGTTGGAACAGCAGCGTTTGGAAAACCGGGGGCTTTTGTGGGATGTCGAACTCAATCCCGAAGAACAGGAAAACTTCGAGGCGGCAAAAGTAGCGAAAAAACCTTATACCTATTACCAAGACTGAACCCGCCGAAATGACGACCCATCTGTCCAATGTCGCCCCCGACCTGCAAAACTATTTGAACGCCATCGGCGAACCCGAACATCCCGTTTTGACGCGGCTGCGTGAGAAGACCGGGCATCACCGTATGGGCAAAATGGCGATTGCGCGCGAACAGGCGGCGGTTTTGGTTTGGCTGGCAAAGCTGATTCGCGCGGAAAAATATCTGGAAGTCGGCGTATTTACCGGATACAGCAGCACCGCGCTTGCATTGGCGTTGCCAAAACACGGGCGGATTACCGCCTGCGACATCAATGTAACCTTTACCGATACGGCGCGTCAGGTTTGGAACGAGGCAGGCGTGGCACATAAAATCAGCCTGCATCTGCAACCCGCATTGCTGACATTGGATGATTTGATTGCACAGGGTGAAGCCGGAAGCTACGATTTGGCACTGATAGACGCAGACAAACCGCCCACGCCGCAATATTTCGAGCGTTGCCTCAAGCTTGTCCGGCAAGGCGGCATCATTGCCATCGACAATATTTTGTTGAACGGAAGGGTGATGCGCGAAGCGGCTTCCGATGCGCCGCCCAGCGTCGGCATCCTCAAAGATTTTAATCAAAACCTGCCGAACGATACGCGGATTGTCCCCATCACCCTGCCCGTCGGCGACGGTTTGACCCTGCTTCTGAAAAAATAATGAAGACCAAATTACCGCTTTTTATCATTTGGCTGTCCGTATCCGCCGCCTGTTCTTCCCCTGTTTCCCGCAATATTCAGGATATGCGGCTCGAACCGCAGGCAGAGGCAGGTAGTTCGGACGCTATTCCCTATCCCGTTCCGACCTTGCAAGACCGTTTGGACTATCTGGAAGGCAGAATCGTCCGGCTGTCGAACGAAGTGGAAACCTTAAACGGCAAAGTCAAAGCACTGGAGCATGCGAAAACACACCCTTCCAGCAGGGCATACGTCCAAAAACTCGACGACCGCAAGTTGAAAGAGCATTACCTCAATACCGAAGGCGGCAGCGCATCCGCACATACCGTCGAAACCGCACAAAACCTCTACAATCAGGCACTCAAACACTATAAAAGCGGCAGGTTTTCTGCCGCTGCCTCCCTGTTGAAAGGCGCGGACGGAGGCGACGGCGGCAGCATCGCGCAACGCAGTATGTACCTGTTGCTGCAAAGCAGGGCGCGTATGGGGAACTGCGAATCCGTCATCGAAATCGGAGGGCGTTACGCCAACCGTTTCAAAGACAGCCCAACCGCGCCTGAAGCCATGTTCAAAATCGGCGAATGCCAATACAGGTTGCAGCAGAAAGACATTGCAAGGGCGACTTGGCGCAGCCTGATACAGGCTTACCCGAGCAGCCCGGCGGCAAAACGCGCCGCCGCAGCCGTACGCAAACGATAGTTTTTCCATTTTTCCGCTTTTTACCCCATCCGCACCAAGGAGGATTTATGATTCAAATCGGCATCATCATGGGCAGCAACAGCGATTGGCCCGTTATGCGGCAGGCAGCGCAGTTTCTTGAAGAGTTCGGCGTAGAATATGAGGCGTGCGTCGTTTCCGCACACCGCACCCCGGATTTAATGTTCCAATACGCCGAAACCGCACGGGCGCGCGGCATCAAAGCCATCATCGCGGGTGCGGGCGGCGCGGCGCATTTACCCGGTATGGTTGCCGCCAAGACCACCGTCCCCGTTTTGGGCGTACCCGTCCCCAGCAAATACCTGCGCGGCGAAGATTCGCTTTTATCGATTGTACAAATGCCCAAAGGCGTACCCGTCGCCACATTCGCCATCGGCGAGGCAGGCGCGGCAAATGCCGCATTGTTCGCCGTTTCCATGCTCGCCAACGAAACCCCCGAACTGGCGCAAAAACTGGCAGACTTCCGAGCCAAACAGGAACAGGCTGTTTTGAGTATGGAATTGGAACAGATTTAAAACCCGCCGTCCGCGAATATATAGTGGCTTAAATTTAAACCAGTACGGCGTTCCCTCGCCTTGCCGTACTATTTGTACTGTCTGCGGCTTCGTCGCCTTGTCCTGATTTAAATTTAATCCACTATACAAATGCCGTCTGAAGCCCTGTTTCGGGTTTCAGACGGCATTTTTGCGAACAACTTTTTATGCCTGTTCTTTTTGGCGCATTTTTTCTGCCATTAGTTCGTGCAGGGTTTTCTTCGCCGGTTTCATCGGCACGCGGTTTTGCGTCCAACCCAACTGTTTGCGCGGGGTCAGGTTGCGGAACTTGGTGGCTGCCCAACCGAAGGCGCGGTAGGTTTTGCTGCCGCTGAAAATACCGTTGAATGTGCGCCACGCCATTTGTTCGCCGAAGGTATGCGATGCGCCTTGCCCTCGGATGGGGTGCGGCACGGTTTCGGTCGGCGAACGTTGCGCTTCAACGCGCAAACGCTGCATTTGTTCGGTAATCGGGATGCGTACCGGACAGACTTCCACACACGCACCGCACATGGTACAGGCGGTCGGCAGGTCGCGGGTGGCATCCAGACCCAACAGGTGAGGGGAAATAATCTCGCCAATCGGGCCGGGATAGGTTGTGCCGTATGCCGCGCCGCCGATGCGGGTATAAACCGGGCAATGGTTCATACACGCGCCGCAACGGATACATTGCAGGGTGCGGCGCATTTGGTCTTCGGCATAAGCCTGGCTGCGGCCGTTGTCGAGCAGAACCAAGTGCATTTCTTGCGGACCGTCTAATTCTTCACTGCGGCGCGGGCCGGTAATCATATTGAAATAGGTTGTGATGTTCTGACCGATGGCGGAGCGCGGCAGCAGACTGTACAAGGGTGGGATGTCGGACAATTTCGCCACCACTTTTTCAATGCCGGTAATAGCGATATGCACGGGCGGAACGGTGGTACTCAAGCGACCGTTGCCCTCGTTTTCCACCAGACACAGCGTACCTGTTTCAGCAACGGCAAAGTTTACGCCACTCAAGCCGACATCGGCAGTGCTGTAAATATCGCGCAGGGCTTTGCGGGCGAAGCCGGTCAGTTGGTCCACATCGTCTGTAAGCGGTGTGCCGAGGTTTTGGTGGAACAGTTCGCTCACCTGTTCTTTGGTTTTATGGATTGCAGGCATCACGATATGGGTCGGTTTTTCGCCTGCCATTTGGACGATGAACTCGCCCAAGTCGCTTTCTACCGCTTTAATGCCTTTTGCTTCAAGATAATGGTTCAGCTCGATTTCCTCGCTGACCATCGATTTGCCTTTGACCATCAGCTTGCCGTTTTTGGCTGTGATGATGTCGTGGATAATTTGGCAGGCTTCGGTCGGGGTTTCTGCCCAGTGCACTTTCACGCCCAACTTAGTCAGGTTTTCTTCCAGCTGCTCCAGCAGGGCTGGCAATTTAGACAATGAGCGCTGACGGACGTGTTCGCACAAATCGCGCAGGCTTTGCAGCTCTTCTTCGTCGGTCAAAACGGCTTTGCGTTTGGTCATCAGCATATCCATCGCGGTACGCAGGCTTTTGCGCAAAGGCTTGTCTTGAAGGGAAATTGCGGCGTTTTGCTTGAAAGTTTCCGGCTTCATGTGAAATTTGATGGTTTGCGTAGTCATGCGTTTTCCTCCAAATCGGCAGGGGAAATGTGGTCGGGCAGGATGGCGAGGATGACCAAATCGCGCGGGCCGTGCGCGCCGTAAGCAAGCGTCAGTTGGATGTCTGCGGTTTTGGACGGGCCGGAAATCAGGAATACATTGGTCGGCATACCGTTTTCCACCAGTTTTTCGCCTTCGACGGCATTATGAAACTCGTTGTACATCTTGGACGTATCGAACAGGCAGAAATGCACGGGCGGAACGAGACTCAAAGTACGCGGTTCTTCGGGGCTGGAAAACAGCATCAGCGTGCCGGTGCGGGCGATGCCGCATTGCGCGCCGCTGAAGCCCGCATCGATGTTCGTGAAAAACTCGGTTTTCCAAGTATCGATTTCGCGCTCGAAGGCAATCGGTTCGATATTGCTGTCCGCCAATGCGGCACGGGCAATTTGTCCGTGTTCGGTCGCCAAGGGCAGCAGGATGTTTTTCAAACCCTTGCCTTCTGCCGCTTCGCGGAAAACCTGCATCCAATTGCTTTTCGTCACCCAATAAATTTCGGTTTTGACCGCGCGCATTGCGGCAGCCCAATGTTTCAGACGCTCAACTTCGCTGCCCCAAGAAACACCCATTTCACGGTAATAATCAAAAACCGCAGGTTCTTCCATCGGCAATGCGTCGGCTTTTTTCAGTTTTGCCAAAATATTTTCGCGCGCGCTCATGCTTTGCCTCCGGTGCGTTCCAACAAGAAGGATGCGATATGTTTCGGACGCGGCATATCCGGCTCGTCCTTGGCGATTTTGCCGCCGATGTTCATCATACAGCCGCAGTCCGCGCTGATGATTTCGGTTGCGCCGGTTTCTTTCAGCGCGGCGACTTTGTCTGTTACCATTGCGCCGGAAATATCGGCTTGTTTGACGGAGAATGTGCCGCCGAAGCCGCAACATTCGCTTTCGTGGTCGTGGACGATGCGTTCGACGTTTTCCATACCGTCAATCAGTTGCCAGCCTGAAAGATGGACATTCATTTCGCGGCGGGCGGCGCAGGAAGTGTGAACGGCGACTTTGAGCGGTTCGCCCTTGTCTTCGGGTTTGAAACCGATGGCAAGCAGGAAATGGGTAAACTCGATGATGCGGCCGGCGCAATCCACAGCCCTTTCCTCGTACTCGCTGCCTTTAAACAGCGTCGGCCAATGGTGCTTCATCATACCGCCGCACGAACCGGACGGTACGACAATCGGCCACTCCTCGGGGAAAAGGTCGAGTTGCGCTCTGGCGACATCGAAGGCTTCGGTCGGATGGCCGGATGAATAGGCGGGCTGGCCGCAGCAGCTTTGCGCCATCGGGAAATGGACGCGTATGCCCTGTTGCTCGATTAGGGTAATGGCATCCATGCCTGCTTCGGGCATAAAAAGATCAAGGACGCAAGTGCCGAAAAAATAGACATCGGTCGGATTGCTGTCGTATCGGATGATTTTTGGGGGAATGGTTGCGCTCATGTTTTTTGATAACGGGAAACCCGTTTTTTTCTGTAGAAAGGTAAGCGTTTACTTTAAGTAATTGACTGTTGCGGGTCAAGTCTAATTTTAAAAAATAATCCGGTTTTTCTTACAAACTACCCCATAACGCTTACTGTACCTTAATCTGATAGTTTTCGATAATAATTATCATTACAATGCAATGCCGGTTCGTTTGCTTGTGAACATTCAAGATGCCGACTCTGACGGCATTCAGACAGCATCTGAAAACAATAACGGCACAAGGATGGGGTACAATCGCTCTATGGAAAAAAACACCCTATCCGCCCGCGCACCATCCCCTTGGCTGCCGCTTCTGCTGGCAATTGCCATTTTTATGCAGATGTTGGATGCGACCATTTTAAATACCGCACTGCCTGAAATTGCCGCCGACCTGAATGAGTCGCCATTGAACATGCAGCTGGCGGTTATTTCCTACACGCTGACGGTTGCCCTGCTGATTCCTTTGAGCGGTTATTTGGCGGACAGGTTCGGAACGAAAAAAGTCTTTTTCGGTTCGATTGCCGTTTTTATGCTCGGATCGGCATTGTGCGCCGCATCGGGTTCGCTGTTTGAATTGACGCTTTCCCGTGTCGTTCAGGGCATCGGCGGTTCGATGCTGGTTCCGATACCGCGTCTGACCATCTTGCGTGTGTACGACAAGTCCAAGCTGCTCAACGCCATCAATTATGCGGTTATGCCCGCATTAATCGGACCGGTTTTAGGGCCTTTGGCGGGCGGTTATCTGGTCGAATACGCTTCGTGGCACTGGATTTTCCTGCTCAACCTGCCCATCGGTCTTCTGGGTTTCATATTGGGACGCAACATCATGCCCGATGTCAAAGGCAACGATACCGCTCTGGATTTTAAAGGCTATCTGATTTTTTCTGCCGCCGCGTGCCTCTTGTTACTTTCGGCAGAAAGCCTGTCGCACGCGCTGCCTCCGTATTTTGCACTGTTGCCGCTGTGCGGCGGACTGCTGTTTGCACGCCGTTATTTCCGACATATGAAAACCGCGTCCAAACCGATTTATTCCGCCGACCTGTTTCTGATACGCACTTTCCGTCTAGGACTGGCGGGCAATCTGTTCAGCCGTCTCGGCATCAGCTCGATTCCTTTTCTGATGCCCCTGATGTTTCAAGTCGCTTTCGGCTTCGGCGCAAGCCTGTCGGGTTGGCTGGTCGCACCCGTCGCCCTGTCTTCGCTGCTGGTCAAGCCGTTAATCTCCACCTTGATGAAGCGTTTCGGCTACCGCAAGGTGCTGCTTTGGAACACCAAACTGCTTGCCGCCTTCATCATGCTGCTCGCCCTGCCTGATGGAAACTCGCCGCTGTGGATTTGGATTTTCCTCTCGCTGGCGATCGGCGCGTGCAACTCCCTACAGTTTTCTGCCATGAACACACTGACCCTCGCCGATTTGCGCCCGCAACAGACCGGCAGCGGCAACAGCCTGATGGCGGTCAACCAACAGCTTGCCATCAGCATGGGCATTGTTGTCGGCGCATTAATCCTTAAAAACTGGACATTTCTGATACCGGCTTCTTCAGGTCTGCATTCCGCCTTCCGTATGACCCTGCTCAGCATCGGCGGCATCACCCTTGCCTCGTCGTTGGTTTTCAAGCGTCTGCACGTTTCAGACGGCGCAAACCTGACACGGAACACACCGTCCTAAAGCGGTCCGCACGCAAAACTTTTACCCCTTTCAACGTTTGGATTATGATGCCGCACTTCCATGCGCGCCAACCCCAAAACACAGGCAATGCCGTCTGAAACCATATCCCTGATGAAAACACGCAGCCTAATTTCCCTTTTATGCCTCCTTCTCTGTTCATGTTCTTCATGGTTGCCCCCACTGGAAGAACGGACGGAAAGCCGTCATTTCAATACTTCCAAACCCGTCCGCCTGGACAACATCCTGCAAATCCGGCACACCACTCATACCAACGGGCTATCCGATATCTATCTGCTGAACGACCCCCACGAAGCCTTTGCTGCCCGCGCCGCCCTTATCGAATCTGCCGAACACAGCCTCGATTTGCAATACTACATCTGGCGCAACGACATTTCCGGCCGACTGCTGTTCAACCTCGTGTACCTTGCCGCAGAACGCGGCGTGCGCGTACGCCTGCTGTTGGACGACAACAACACGCGCGGCTTGGACGACCTCCTGCTCGCCCTCGACAGCCATCCCAATATCGAAGTGCGCCTGTTCAACCCCTTCGTCTTACGAAAATGGCGCGCACTCGGCTACCTGACCGACTTCCCCCGCCTCAACCGCCGCATGCACAACAAATCCTTTACCGCCGACAACCGCGCCACCATACTCGGCGGACGCAATATCGGCGACGAATACTTCAAAGTCGGTGAGGACACCGTTTTCGCCGACCTGGACATCCTCGCCACCGGCAGCGTCGTCGGCGAAGTATCGCACGACTTCGACCGCTACTGGGCAAGCCATTCCGCCCACAACGCCACGCGCATCATCCGCAGCGGCAACATCGGCAAGGGTCTTCAAGCACTCGGATACAACGACGAAACGTCCAGACACGCGCTCCTGCGCTACCGCGAAACCGTCGAACAGTCGCCCCTCTACCAAAAAATACAGGCAGGACGCATCGACTGGCAGAGCGTCCAAACCCGCCTCATCAGCGACGACCCTGCAAAAGGACTCGACCGCGACCGCCGCAAACCGCCGATTGCCGGGCGGCTGCAAGACGCGCTCAAACAGCCCGAAAAAAGCGTCTATCTGGTTTCACCCTATTTCGTCCCCACAAAATCCGGCACAGACGCACTGGCAAAACTGGTGCAGGACGGCATAGACGTTACCGTCCTGACCAACTCGCTACAGGCGACCGACGTTGCCGCCGTCCATTCCGGCTATGTCAAATACCGAAAACCGCTGCTCAAAGCCGGCATCAAACTCTACGAGCTGCAACCCAACCATGCCGTCCCTGCCACAAAAGACAAAGGCCTGACCGGCAGCTCCGTAACCAGCCTGCATGCCAAAACCTTCATTGTGGACGGCAAACGCATCTTCATCGGCTCATTCAACCTCGACCCCCGTTCCGCACGGCTCAATACTGAAATGGGCGTTGTTATCGAAAGCCCCAAAATCGCAGAACAGATGGAGCGCACCCTTGCCGATACCACACCCGAATACGCCTACCGCGTTACCCTCGACAGGCACAACCGCCTGCAATGGCACGATCCCGCCACCCGAAAAACCTACCCGAACGAACCCGAAGCCAAACTTTGGAAACGCATCGCCGCAAAAATCCTATCCCTGCTGCCCATAGAAAGTTTATTATAGAAATATAGTGGATTAATAAAAACCAGTACGGCGTTGCCTCGCCTTAGCTCAAAGAGAACGATTCTCTAAGGTGCTGAAGCACCAAGTGAGTCGGTTCCGTACCATCTGTACTGTCTGCGGCTTCGTCGCCTTGTCCTGATTTAAATATTAATCCACTATACCGTCTGAAACACCTTCAGACGGCATATCCGAACCCGCAAAGGAAAAACCATGTTTCCCCCCGACAAAACCCTTTTCCTCTGTCTCAGCGCACTGCTCCTCGCCTCATGCGGCACGACCTCCGGCAAACACCGCCAACCGAAACCCAAACAGACAGTCCGGCAAATCCAAGCCGTCCGCATCAGCCACATCGACCGCACACAAGGCTCGCAGGAACTCATGCTCCACAGCCTCGGACTCATCGGCACGCCCTACAAATGGGGCGGCAGCAGCACCGCAACCGGCTTCGATTGCAGCGGCATGATTCAATTCGTTTACAAAAACGCCCTCAACGTCAAGCTGCCGCGCACCGCCCGCGACATGGCGGCGGCAAGCCGCAAAATCCCCGACAGCCGCCTTAAGGCCGGCGACCTCGTATTCTTCAACACCGGCGGCGCACACCGCTACTCACACGTCGGACTCTATATCGGCAACGGCGAATTCATCCATGCCCCCAGCAGCGGCAAAACCATCAAAACCGAAAAACTCTCCACACCGTTTTACGCCAAAAACTACCTCGGCGCACATACTTTCTTTACAGAATGAGCCGCCCGCCGCGCCGCGCCGGAATCGCGGCAAAATGCCGCCTTATTCCGCTGTTTCGGTCAGCGATGAGAACACGTCGAAATAAGTCGGGAAGGTTTTGTGGGTGCATTTCGGATCGTTGATGACGACGGGTACGCCCAACAGCGAAACCAGCGAGAAACACATTGCCATGCGGTGGTCGTCGTAAGTGTCGATGACGGCGTCGGGTGTCGGCGTTTCGGGCGGGGTGATGTGAATTGCTTCGGCTTCTTCGGCGACTTTTGCACCGAGTTTGCGCAACTCGTTCGCCATTGCGGCAATGCGGTCGGTCTCTTTGACGCGCCACGAACCGATGTTGCGAAGCGTGCAGGTTTGCCCTGTAGCAAGCGCGACGATGGCGAGGGTCATCGCGGCATCGGGGATATGGTTCGCATCCAAATCAAAGGCTTGGACGGCACGTTCTTTCGGGCGCGAGACTTCGACGAAGTTTTCGCCCCAAACCACGTCCGCCCCGATTTTTTCCAGCTCACGGGCAAAGGCGACATCGCCCTGTATGCTGTTTGCGCCGATACCGGTAACGCGGACGGGCGTGGCGGCAATCAAACCGGCTGCGAGGAAGTAGGACGCGCTGGAGGCATCGCCTTCGACGTGCAAGTGTTCGGGCGCGTGGTAGTGCGCATCGGCGGGAATTTTGAAGACGCGGTAGTCTTCATTGGCAACCTGTACGCCGAATTGCGCCATCAGTTTCAAGGTGATGTCGATATAGGGCTTGGAAATTAACTCGCCGACCATACGGATTTCAAATGCCTGTCCGGTCAGTGGCAACGCCATTAAAAGGGCGGTCAGAAACTGGCTGGACACATTGCCTTTAATCGGAATCACGTGTTCGCCGTTGTCTTGGCGTTCGCCGATATGAAGCGGCGGATAGTGTTCGTTGCCGAGATATTCGACATCGGTGCCGGCAATCCGCAACGCATCGACCAAATCGCCGATAGGACGTTCGTGCATACGAGGCACGCCGTGCAGATGATAATCGCCGCCCAAAACGGCCAGAGCGGCGGTTAACGGGCGGAACGCCGTGCCCGCGTTGCCCAAAAACAAATCGGCAGTGCGGTTGGGGAAGCGTCCGCCTGTGCCGTGCACTTTCAGACGGTCTTCGGCAAGATATTCGATTTGAACGCCGAGTTTATCGAGTGCTTCGAGCATACGGTCGGTATCGTCGGATTTGAGCAGGGAATGGATTTCGCAAGCATTGTCGGACAAGGCGGCAAGCAGCAGGGTGCGGTTGCTGATGCTTTTGGAGCCGGGCAGGGCGACGGTGGAAAGTTTGAGCGAGGCGGCAGGGAGGCGGACGGATTCGGTCATGGCAAAACGTAAATATAAAGATAAAAACAGCCTGCATTATACTGGTGCAAATGCCGTCTGAAAAATCTCAGGTTTGGCATTTTCGGTTTTAAAGTCCGTGAATATGGTTTTTTGTGCCGAAAATTGATTATTTTTAAATTTTTTGTTTCTAAAATTTTTTTGCCGGCATATTTTCGGCTTTTGTTGCGGACATAGCGTGTTTGCGGACGGCACGGCACGATTGCCAATTTCATAGAATTTGGTAGAATAGCCGCTGTTCAACGACAGACAAGCCGCCGATTTTCCGGGCGGCTTGTGTTTTTATTTTAATATCCGGACGCACAAAACAAGACGGTATGCGGTATGTTTGCTGCCGCAAACCGGTGTGCCGGAATATGGAGAAAAAAGACCGATGCAAAAAATCCCCCTGACCGTACGCGGTGCGGAATTGCTGAAACAGGAATTGCAGCAGCTTAAAAGCGTGGCGCGCCCCGAAGTGATCGAAGCGATTGCTGAAGCCAGATCGCACGGCGATTTGTCCGAAAACGCCGAATATGAAGCCGCCAAAGAACGCCAAGGCTTTATCGAAGGCCGCATTTCCGAGCTGGAACACAAACTTTCCGTTGCCCACATCATCAATCCGACCGAAATCCACGCCGAAGGCAAAATCGTGTTCGGTACGACGGTTACGCTGGAAGATTTGGAAACGGAAGAACACGTTACCTACCAAATTGTCGGCGAAGACGAAGCGGATATCAAACAGGGCAAAATCTATGTCGGCTCACCGATTGCCCGCGCCTTAATTGGCAAGGAAGAGGGCGATACGGCGGAAGTCCAAGCCCCGGGCGGCGTGCGCGAATACGACATTATCGAAGTCCGATATATTTGATTCGGCTTGATTTCGATACACCCGACACACGCAGGAAATTATAGTGGATTAACAAAAATCAGGACAAGG
>NZ_KV815365.1:0-8489 GCF_001814225.1 Neisseria sp. HMSC070F02
TCATGCTAAGTTAAATTGAGGACACGCCCTAGTATAGAATATTTAAATTATACAATCCATCATAAAGAAGAAATATATAAAAATGTTTTTCCTTCAATAGCTAATACCATTTTTTCTCATAAAAATTTTCTGATAACCCAAAACTTTTCTGATTTATATGGAGATTGATACAATGATATCATTAAAAGATATTTTTGAAATTTTGAAAAAAAAAGGAATGCGTCAAAAAAAGAAATTATTGACGCCAAACGTTTTACAGAAACAGAATAACTTAACTCCAGCAAAAAAGAATTTAATTTCTATACATCCGAATATTAGTAGGGATCTTTTATCTTTAAATTTTGTAGATTATCGGATTACTACTACTAAAGTAGTAAATGAAGCAAATATAATTTTTTATAATAAACATTTTTCTCTAGACTATGTTCGATTAGCCCTTGAACTAGATATTAACCAGTACGACATGATAATAACCATAAAAACATTGCGTACGGGGGGAACAGACAAATTATTATTACGATATCTAGAAGGAATCAAATTTAGCAACCCTAAAATTAATATTATTTTACTAATATTAGAAGGAGATTCAGGAGAATGGGATGATCTTGTCCCAGAAAATGTAACGCTCATTTATTTAAAAAAATATACAAAATCTTCATTTAATCAGACTGTTTATAATCAGATTCTACAAAGATTAATAATTCAATTTGAGATTAAAATCTTATGGAATTTTAATTGTAGGGAAACATATAATTTTACAGAAAGATGCTCCCCATTCATACGTGAATATTTATCGGTGTGGGGATTAGTTTTTGCTCATTGGCTGCGACCAGGAAGTTTACAAGAATTCGGCATGGCTCACGAAAATTTGCCATTTGTGATTGATGACTACGATGTATTGATTTCTGACAATAAAACATTTACCGAGTATTTATGTCACCAATATGGCTGGAATCAAGATAAATTCAAAACTTTATATGTGCCCAACTCTTCAGAATCTATTCAAGTTAAACACCATCGTAAAGGTAACTCACTAAAAGTTTTATGGGCTTCAGGTATCGAATGGAATAAAGGTGTAGAAATTCTTCCTAAAATTGCAGAAAAGATTTCAAACTTACCAATTACTATTGATATTTATGGAGGTACTAAAAATAAAGATGGTGAAGACTTATTATTAAAGCTTAATAAAGATATTTTATTAAAGGAAAATATTAAATATAAAGGTAAATTTGATAATTTCAGAAAATTAGTAGAAGAAGGCCAGTATGATTGTTTTCTATTTACAAGTATAATTGAAGGAATGCCAAATGTTATTATAGAAGCAGCTGAGAGACAAATGTCAATCATTACTCCTCTTATTGGGGGGCTTGGTGAATTCTTAAACTCAGAAAATGCATATATTGTTGACAATAAAAATGATGTGGAAAAATATATAATAGAGTTACAAAAAGTTTTAGAGAATAAAAATACTGGAAAATTTACAAAAGAAATTAACTTAGCTCATAGTTATAACAAAAAATTTACCCTCGATAGTTTTAAGTTATCATATAATTCTTTACAAGATTATTTGTATACTATTAAGGATAAGAAAAATAAAAGGATTATAAATGAAAATTGAATTAATTAATTCATATAAACAGAAAAAATATGTAGAGGCGAAATATATTGCTAAAAAAATATTACTTACGGATGCAAAAGATTATGAGGCCTTATTCTATCTTGCAAACAGCTTTTTATTTACAGGAGAATTCAAAAGCGCAAAAGACTACTTTCAGTTGATTATAGAATATTACCCTGATAAATACCAAGGATACGAAGGCTTATATAAGATTTATAAAGCCAATGGAGATAGGTATAATGAATTAATCCAACTAAAGAAAATTTTAGAAAATTTCCCAAACGTTGTTCATATATATAAAGAAACTACTTTGCTTCTACTACAAGAAAATTTAATAAATGAAGCTGAGAATATTAGCCTTGAGTGTATTAAAAAATTTCCTGATTCCTACCATGGATATGAAAGCTATGCTTTTGTATTAGAAAAAAAGCAAGAGTGGGAAAAAGCACTTGAAATATGGAATAATATCATTCATAAATTTCCTAATTTCTTAGCAGCACATTTAAATATGCTGAAATTACACGTGAAAATTTATGGCTATGAAAGGACTACCTCACTATTTGAGAGTAGTTCTCAAAAGTTTAAAAATACTGAGAAAATAGATAAATTATATGCAATTGAAGCTGAAAAAGCCTTTAAATGGAATGATGCTACAGAAATCTGGTCACGACTGCTTTCTCAGTATCCTCTAAATACCTTTTTTGTATCCCGCAAAGCAATAGCACTAAGACATGTAAAAGGCATAATAGCCTCTCGAGAATATTTATTTTCTGCACTCAAGGATCAGCCTGATAATTTAGTATTAAAACTAAATATATTAGATACTTACTTAATTGAAAAAAAATGGGAATATTCTCTATTATATGGAAATGACATTATAAAAAACGTGCAAGATACTGCACAAAAATCAAATATTTATTTTAAACTTCGAATCCCTTATCGTGAATTGAAAAAATTAGATGAACTAGAAAACATTTTTTTAGATTTAATTAAAGAGAATCCGAGTATTTATATTAGCTGGAAAGGTTATGCTACAGTTCCAGAATTAATGTTAGATGGTAATGAAAAACTTCTAAAAAAAGCTTGTCATCGGTGGAAAAGAGCCTCTGAAAAATTTCCAAATATCGTTGAGGCTAAAATAAAATATGGTGAGATTCTTTTGTCTATGCAACAGCTAGATTTTGCTAACCAAGTTTTTATTGAACTTAAACGAGACTTTCCAAATAACTTTTATGCATGGAAAGGTTGGTGCCTAGCTGCTCATCATATGAGAAATTGGGTAGAAGCTCGTAAAAGGCTTTTAGAAACTCGTATTAAATTTCCAAGTCAGTTTAATAGCATTTATTATTATTTAGTTAATGTATTACAAAATGATAATAGACTAGCCGAAATAGAGAACTCCTTTATCTGGCATACTAAATCTTTGTTTAAAGAGAATATAAAAAACTCCCTTAATGAATGTTTAGAACTATCTAAAATTAATATTTACAGGATTATAGGAAATTATAAAAAAGCTGATGAGAAGGCATTAGAGTTATTAAACGTATTACCATTTAAAGATCCTACTACTCTGCCAAAACCTCAGAAATCTAATATCTCTCAATATATTGAACATTCTAAAAATAATGAAACTTTAGTTATATGCTTTTCAGGCATGGATGGTAAACGCACTCAAAATCATTATAGAAATTATGGGTTACAATGTATAGATAAAATTGCTTTTAATTCTAGTGATACTTATAATTATCAAGGTTTTGCTAACAAAACCATAAAATATAATTTTCTCTTACTAAGAGATAATTATAACAGTTGGTATCAAATACATACAGATTATTATAGAACGATCATTGAAAACTATATAAAATCTGGCAATTATAAAAAAATAGTATTAGTTGGAGCTTCATCTGGAGGCTTTGCAGCTATGATGTATGGACAGTTAGTACATGCCGACATTGTATATGTTCAAGCTCCTCAGACATTAGCTTTCACAAGCTACTCAACACAATTTAATAAAGAGCTAGAGCTTCAATATAATTTAAGTTCTACTGCATATACAAGTATTGCTAAGCTTCAAAATCAATCAAATGGATTTATTCCCAAAGTATATGTTCAAGTTTGTGAAAACAATGGAATTGATATGTTTTCTATCAATATGCTTAATACTTCTGATCCTAATTTATTTGTTCACAAATATAAAAATGATACTCATTCTGTTCATACAATTATAGGAAAATCAAAAATGTTTCAAGACATATGTAGTATAATAGATGATTTACAAAAATAATTTCTTATTGAATAAAAATTCAATCATTAAATTAGATCTAAAAAATTTATTTTTAATCAAGGATTTTAAAAATGCCTAATATTAATTTACCAACCTTCAATATAAAAATTAGTAATAGCCTACCCTTTACATTATTTGGAGGAATTAATGTCTTAGAAGACCTAGATTCCACTTTATTTGCCTGTGAAAAATATGTTGAAGTAACGGAAAAATTAAAAATCCCATATGTATTTAAAGCATCTTTTGATAAAGCCAATCGCTCTTCAATTCATTCTTACCGCGGAGTAGGCCTTGAAGAAGGCATGAACATCTTTTCTGCGGTTAAAGACCGTTTTGGTGTCCCTGTGATTACAGATGTGCATGAGCCATATCAATGTAATGCAGTTGCTGAAGTAGTGGATATTTTGCAATTACCGGCCTTTCTTGCCCGCCAAACTGATTTGGTATTCGCCATGGCTCAAACCGGTAGAGTTATCAACATTAAAAAACCTCAATTTCTTAGCCCTGAACAGATGAAAAATATTGTGGAGAAATTCAAAGAGGCTGGCAATGACCAATTGATCTTATGTGAACGTGGCGCTAATTTTGGCTATGATAATTTGGTTGTCGATATGCTGGGCTTCGGTGTAATGAAGAAAACTTGCGATGATTTACCGGTTATTTTTGATGTAACACATGCTCTTCAAAAACGTGATTCAGGCTCCTCTGCTTCCGGTGGGCGTCGTGAGCAAGTTTTGGATTTAGCAATGGCCGGCATGGCAACTGGTTTAGCAGGTTTATTCTTGGAAGCTCATCCAAATCCTGATAAAGCGCGTTGTGATGGCCCAAGTGCTCTTCCTCTAGATAAATTGGAGGATTTCTTGTTACGTGTGAAAGCTGTGGATGAAACAGTTAAATCATTTCCTAAATTGGATATTGCTTAATGAATACCGAAAATCTGAAAACGGTTATTGTTGTTCCTGCACGCTATGCTTCTACTCGTTTACCCGGAAAGCCTTTGGCTGATATCTGCGGTAAAC
Organism: Neisseria sp. HMSC070F02; assembly: GCF_001814225.1. Lineage (NCBI taxonomy): Bacteria > Pseudomonadati > Pseudomonadota > Betaproteobacteria > Neisseriales > Neisseriaceae > Neisseria > Neisseria sp. HMSC070F02. The sequence continues at coordinate 4,922 of NZ_KV815365.1, forward strand.
CAATGATCCAACATGTCTATGAACGTGCTTGTAAAGTACCCTATATTGATGATGTGATCGTTGCTGTTGATGATCGTCGTGTTGCTGAAGTTGTAGAATCTTTTGGTGGCAAAGTTATCATGACTTCTACTCAACATGATTCTGGTACAGATCGGTTAGTTGAAGTAATGGGAAAATATGCTGCTGATATTTATATTAATATCCAAGGAGATGAGCCATTAATTCGATCTGAAGATATTGCTTTGCTCGCTCAAGGCATGAAGGATGAGCAAATCTCAGTGGGCACCCTTTGTCATGCTCTACCTGCTTCAGAAGCAACTAATCCAAATACTGTCAAAGTCGTACTATCTGCAAACGGTAATGCACTTTACTTTAGTCGTAGCCCTATTCCTTATCCTCGAGATAAAGAGCATGCTTATTATTTCAAACATATCGGCGTTTATGCTTATCGTAAGGAAACTCTAGCAAAATACAGTAACCTCAAGCAGCCTGATATAGAGCTAAGTGAGAAACTGGAACAGTTGCGTTTATTAGATGCCGGCATCGATATTCGGGTTTTTGAAGTACCTGAAACAGGACCGGGTGTAGATACACCAGAATGCTTAGAACGTGTACGCGCCATCATGTCAGGCCAGCTTCCTATTGATAAACATTCGGTCAATTTAGCTGATATTCGTCTCGTTATTACCGACGTTGATGGTGTACTAACAGATGGCGGTATTTTCTACAATGAAAATGGAGAATGTTTAAAACGTTTTCATGTACGAGATGGTTTAGGTATTAGATTGCTTGAGGAATCAGGCATTAAAGTAGCGGTATTATCAGGAAGAGATTCTCCCACCCTGCGAAAACGAATTGATGATTTAGGTATTTCTTATTATCAACTCGGCATTAAAGACAAACATGCGGCATGTATTGAGTTAATGCAAGAAGCTAATTGTCTTAAAGAGCAAACAGCATATATCGGTGATGACACCATCGATCTACCTGCTTTCTCCGCTTGTGGTTTAAGTTTTGCTGTCGCAGATACGCCTGAATATATACGTAATCAAGCAGACATAACTTTAACATTACCAGGAGGCTATGGGGCATTTCGTGAGTTAGCAGATAAAATTCTTGCTGCTCAGGGCAAGGAGGACGTTTTTTCTTCAGAAGCTGGATTTGCTCAAGTTATGCATGGTGCTAACCAGTAATCATAAAAAAATAATAGGAGTTAATAATGAAAACTAACTTTCTAAAATTGGCGGTTGAAACCTTACAATTAGAAGCTAATGCCATTATGGAAATGAGTAAGCGCTTAGATAATGAATTTGAGAAAGCAATAGAAATTATCTTAAATACTCAAGGTCGCGTAGTTGTGGTAGGGATGGGAAAATCTGGGATTATCGGTCAAAAGCTTGCTGCAACTATGGCTTCTACCGGTACTTCTGCTTTTTTTGTCCATCCTGGTGAGGCATTTCATGGCGATTTAGGGATGATTAAACCAATAGACGTTGCCTTATTAATTTCAAATTCGGGAGAAACTGAGGAAATTATCCGAATTCTTCCTTTTCTGAAAGAGCAAGGCAATAAAATTATTGCCATGACCGGTAATATTAAATCAACTTTAGCCAAACATGCTCATTCTTTACTGGATATCAGTGTATCACGTGAGGCTTGTTCAAATAATCTTGCGCCAACCTCATCAACAACCTGTACACTTGCAATGGGCGATGCATTGGCAATGGTTTTACAATCTGAAAAAAAATTCTTGCCCGAAGATTTTGCTAGATTTCATCCTGGTGGCAGCTTAGGCCGCCGTCTGTTAACGCGTGTTTCAGATGTGATGAAAACCAAAATTCCGCATTGCCTACCCGATGCTTCCTTTAAAGAAATTGTATATAGTATTAATCGAGGTTACATGGGGCTAACCATTGGTAATGGAGCATGATACGCTTCATGGCATTATTACTGATGGAGATTTACGTCGTGCCTTCGATAGATTTGATAATATCAATCAAATTAAAGCAAAAGACATAATGTCTTTATCTCCTAAATATGTTTCTGCTGATGCCCGCTTTGCAGAAGCTGAAGCCTATATGCATGCTGAAAAAATTGATTCATTAGTCGTAAAAGAGTCCAATAAAGTAATTGGCGTTTTGAATATTTACGATATTGATCATTATTAAAAAGCTAACTGCTAATTACGAATTATTTCAAATATAATGTAATTAACTCTAAACTAAATAAAGTTAAAGAATAATGAAAGTCCTCGTTACGGGCGGAACCGGTTTTATCGGTTCACATACCGCCATCTCACTAATTAAAGCAGGTTATGATGTTGTAATTCTCGATAATCTGTGTAATTCCAGCATCAATATTCTGCCACGTTTAAAAGAAATCACCGGTAAGGACATTACCTTTTATCAAGGCGATATCCGTGATCGTGCTTTGCTGCAAAAGATTTTTGCTGAACATAAGATTGAAACGGTAATGCATTTTGCCGGCTTAAAAGCAGTGGGTGAAAGCAATGTCTTACCGATGAAGTATTATGATTACAATGTATCGGGCAGCCTGATTTTGGCGGAAGAAATGGCCAAAGCAGGTGTATTCAGTATCGTATTCAGTTCGTCAGCTACCGTTTACGGCGATCCAGCACGTACGCCGATTACGGAAGATATGCCGGTAGGCGGTACGACCAACCCATACGGTACATCGAAATACATGGTGGAGCGGATTCTATCGGATATTCAAAAATCAGATTCACGCTGGAGTGTGATTTTACTGCGTTATTTCAATCCGGTTGGCGCACACGAAAGTGGTTTGATTGGCGAATACCCTAACGGTATTCCAAATAATCTGCTGCCTTATATCTGCCAAGTGGCTTCAGGCAAGCTGCCTTATTTGTCGGTATTCGGCGACGATTACCCCACTCCGGACGGTACAGGTGTGCGCGATTATATCCATGTGGTTGATTTGGCCGATGGTCATTTGAAGGCCATGCAAGCCAAAGCAAAAGAATCGGGCGTACATATTTATAACTTGGGCACGGGCAACGGTTATTCTGTTTTAGATATGGTTAAGGCTTTTGAAGCAGCTTCCGGCTTGGATATTCCTTATCAAATCAAACCGCGTCGCGATGGCGATATTGCTGTTTGCTTTGCCGATCCTGCGTTTACCGAATCACAAATTGGCTGGAAAGCGCAATTTGGTTTAAGCCAAATGATGGAAGACTCATGGCGCTGGGTGAGTAATAATCCGAATGGCTATGATGATTAAGCCATGAAATTAAGCGGCCGTCTGAAGTTTCAGACGGCTTTTTGCTTGCGATTTATAGTAAAATTCACCTTATCATTTTGGCGATTAATATTCATCATGAAAAAAATCCTTGTGACCGGCGGTGCCGGTTTTATCGGTTCGGCGGTTGTGCGCCATATCATCAACGATACGCAAGATGCGGTGGTAAATGTGGATAAGCTCACTTATGCGGGTAATCTGGAATCGCTGGAATCCGTGGCCAATCATCCGCGCTATGCGTTTGAACAAGTCGATATTTGCGACCGTGCGGCGCTGGATCGTGTGTTTGCCG
>NZ_KV815366.1:0-9068 GCF_001814225.1 Neisseria sp. HMSC070F02
GTCGGGAGGGAAAGGAATTTTGCAAAGGTCTCAACCCATATCCAACGCCCTGCCCGCCGGTACGGTATCCTGAGCCGCCGCAACCGCAGAATGCGTGGCACTCATGCCGTATTTTTTGTGAAAATAGTCTGCCGCCGCGCAATACAGCGACAAACGGATTTCGGCATCGTCCGTTTTCGGTTTGACAGAAAACACCTGCTGCGGCGCAAACACGCAATCGCCGCTTTCTGCCGACCAAACCTCTGCCGCCCCGTCCGGTGCACGGACTTCGACATCGCCCTGCAACACATTCAGGCAGACCCATTCCCCTTCCTCAGACGAATAGCCCGACAACAAAATTTCCGGCAGGTTTTCCACTTTCCATACAGGCATTTGTCCGAAACAAAACAACTCGCCGCTTTGACCCACTATCCGCTCCTTCATATTCAAAAATAAAGTTGCACATTATATGCCTATTTCAATCCGCCGCAATCTTTCAGACGGCACGGCGCGCAAACCGCTTATAATCACGCCGGACACCACACAAAGGCACAATATGGACACACCCGTTTACCTTTACACCGACGGCGCGTGCAAAGGCAATCCCGGCGCGGGCGGCTGGGGCGTATTAATGCGCTACGGCAGCCATGAAAAAGAACTTTTCGGCGGCGAAGCGCAAACCACCAACAACCGCATGGAGCTGACCGCCGTCATCGAAGGACTGAAATCGCTCAAACGCCGCTGCACCGTCATCATCTGCACCGACTCGCAATACGTCAAAAACGGCATGGAAAACTGGATACACGGTTGGAAGCGCAACGGCTGGAAAACCGCCGCCAAACAGCCCGTCAAAAACGACGACTTGTGGAAAGAACTCGACGCTCTGGTCGGACGGCACCAAGTCAGCTGGACTTGGGTGAAAGGACACGCGGGACACGCCGAAAACGAACACGCCGACGATTTGGCAAACCGTGGCGCGGCGCAGTTTTCCTGACTGCCGCACCGGCAAGAAAATGCCGTCTGAAACCGCTAATGGGCTTTAGACGGCATTTTTACCATACACTCCTTATTTCGCAATTAACGGTACATCTACCTGCTTGGGTGAAATCGTAAACATCTTACCGTTACTCAACGGATCAACAATCAGATAACCAATCAGGCCACCGAAAATCAGGTTTCCACCAATATACCAACCATTCGGATTGGTTTCTAACTTGTAAACCAACGGCTGATAACCCTTCTTCTCAAAAGAAACCTGATATTTTTTCCTGCCGAAATATTTGCCGTTGCCTTTAGGCAACGAAACATTTGCGGGCGTTACACCTGATTGAACAATCACACCTGTTTCATCCTGAATTTTAAATACCGCACCGGATGGTTGACTTTTAATCGGCACGGTCTGACTGGACTCTCCCATAATCGTTGCACAACCCGACAAAACCAAAATCGGTGCAAGCCATGTTGCCAAGAACTTATTCATCAAAATCATCTCCAACTGACTAAAAAATAAAATACATTAAATTACACAATAATGATGTAATTTGGAATATTTTACTTATTTACAACACTGTTTACAAGAGAAAAAACAAGATAAATATCCATAGATGAGTAAATCTACAATCGGATACAAAATGGTACAATTGCTTGCAACAGAAGCAGACCGGCTAATAGGTGAAAAAATCCGACAACGACGAAAAGAGTTGGGCTATTCTGCAGAAAAGCTGGCGGAACACATCAATCTTTCTCAACAGCAGATTTCACGCTACGAACGTGGCGTAGGTAAAATTAATATTTCGCACTTAGTCGATATTGCCGTTTTTCTGGAAACGCCGATTGCTTGGTTTTTCCAAGATTGCCTGCCCAAACCACTGACGGTAGCCTGTACTCCTGAGAACACACCCGAACAGCAATGGCACAGCCTTAATCCAAACCAAAAAGCTGCCTTTGCCGCCTTTTTGGATACTTTAAGGAATAAAGAAACATGAACACCAAGCCTTGCCCCATCTGCACGGCACAAGATGAAGATATTTTGCTGCAAACCCCCAACCTCCGCGTCATCGCCGTCCATAACGACAGCGGTTCGCCTGCATTCTGCCGCGTCATTTGGCGTAAGCATATTGCCGAAATGACCGACCTTTCGGCAGCGGAACGCGGCGAATTGATGGAAATGGTGTACAAAGTCGAAGCCGCTATGCGCCAAGTGTTTCAACCTGCCAAGATTAACCTCGCCAGCTTGGGCAATGTCGTGCCGCACCTGCATTGGCATATTATCGCCCGCTTTGAAAACGATGCGTCTTTCCCCGCGCCGATTTGGGCAAACCCCGTCCGGAAACACGGTATGACCCTGCCGCAAGATTGGACGGAACAGCTTAAAAAGCTGCTTTAAGCCCGCCGATGCCGTCTGAAACCGTATGAAAGGGGAATTATGACCGAACCGACCTCCCGCCGCCGTTTCCTGAAAACCTGCACCGCCGCCGCCGGCGCGGGACTGCTTCAGGCTTGCGGCACATCCGCCACATCCGTTCCGCCCCTTCCCTCTTCCCATTCCGTTGTGAAAGCTCGAACCGTGCCTCTCCAAACGCCACGCCGTCAAAGTTCGGACGGCAACCTTCTGCGCGTTGTCGCTTCGTCAGGCTTTGCCGAAGACACCAACCGCGTCAACACAGCCTTAACCCGCCTTTACAATGCCGGTTTTACCGTAACCAACCAACAGGCGGGCAGCCGCCGCTTCCAACGGTTTGCTGGTACGGACGCACAACGTGTCGCCGATTTCCAAGAGGTCGCTTCCGGCCGCGTCGCCACGCCTAAAGTGCTGATGGGCTTGCGCGGCGGTTACGGTGCGGCGCGGATTCTGCCGCATATCGATTTTGCTTCGCTCGGCGCAAGGATGCGCGAACACGGCACGCTGTTTTTCGGATTCAGCGACGTATGCGCCGTCCAGCTGGCATTGTTGGCAAAAGGCAATATGATGAGTTTTGCCGGCCCGATGGCTTATAGCGATTTTGGCAAACCCGCCCCCGGTGCGTTTACGATGGATGCCTTTATCAAGGGTGCAACCCAAAACCGCCTGACCGTTGATGTTCCTTATATCCAACGCGCCGATGTCGAAACCGAAGGCATATTGTGGGGCGGCAACTTAAGCGTCCTCGCCTCGCTCGCCGGCACGCCTTATATGCCCGACATCGACGGCGGCATTTTGTTCCTCGAAGATGTCGGCGAACAGCCCTACCGCATCGAACGTATGCTCAATACGCTGTATCTTTCGGGTATTTTGAAGAAACAGCACGCCATCGTGTTCGGCAATTTCCGTATGGAAAAAATTCGAGATGTCTATGATCCGTCTTATGATTTTTCCGCCGTTGCCAACCATGTTTCGCGCACGGCGAAAATCCCCGTGCTGACGGGCTTCCCGTTCGGACACATTGCCGACAAAATCACTTTCCCTCTAGGCGCGCACGCCCGAATCCGTATGAACGGAAACAGCGGTTATTCGGTCGCGTTTGAAGGCTACCCGACACTCGATGCGTCCGCCCTGACTTTGGATACCCTGCTCCCACCGCCGGATTTGCCCATCTTCCCCGAAAGCGGTGTTGCCGATATTTCGGAATAAACCCGCAAACGGACAAATGCCGTCTGAAGCCTTCAGACGGCATTTCCCAAGACGGCGGCAGATTACAGCAATGCCCGAATATCGGCTTCGATTTCTTCGGGCGTAACACTAGGCGCAAAACGCTCGACCACTTCGCCGTCGCGGTTGACGAGGAATTTGGTAAAGTTCCATTTGATGTCGCCTTCGTCGCGCTTCTCTCCCAAAGCTGCGAGCTTCAACACGAAATCTTTAAACAGATGATTGCCTTTATCTTGCGGTTTGACGGATTTCAGGTAGGCATACAAGGGCGCGGTATTTGCTCCATTGACTTCGATTTTGTCGAAAATCTTAAACTTCGTGCCAAACTTCATCATACACACTTGGGCAATTTCTCCGCTGCTTTCGGGAGCCTGTTCGCGGAACTGGTTGCACGGAAAATCCAAAATCTCCAAGCCTTCTGCGGTATATTGTGCATACAGCTTCTGCAAAGCCTCGTATTGCGGGGTCAGACCGCAACGCGTTGCCGTGTTGACAATCAGCAGAACCTTGCCGCGATAGCCTGACAAATCAACCGCATTGCCTTCCGCATCTTTCATTTGAAAATCGTAAATACCCATTTTTATCCTTATCTGATGTAAACCGATGCCATCTGAAACGTGCTTCAGACGGCATGAAAGCAGCAATTGTATAGCCGATCAAAATAAAAAATCCACATCCTTTTCCATTCCCGTCCCAATCCGCAATAAAAAACTGCACCCGAAAACGGGTGCAGTTGCTCATTTCATACCGCAAAACTTATTTGTCCCGGCCGAATACGATTTTAGTAGCTTGGATGGCAACGCAGATTGCACCGCCGATAAAGACCAAGTCAGCTGCCGTACGTACCCAACGCAAGGTATCGAGGATTTCCATTTGCAGGAACTCTTCGCTGCGGGCATACCACAGACCGTGCGTGATGGAGGCGTATGCCTGAATCGCGCCGACAGGCAGCAGGCTGATAACAATCATACCGACCAAGCCACCGTTGAGCAGCCAGAAGCCCCAAGTCATCAGTTTGTCATCAAACTGCGCGTTCGGTTTCAAATAACGGGCAACCAACAATACGAAGCCCAATGCCAAGAAACCGTACACACCAAACAAGGCGGCGTGCGCGTGAACGGCAGAAGTGTTCAAACCTTGAATATAGAACAGGGAAATCGGCGGATTGATCAGGAAGCCGAATACGCCGGCACCGATCATATTCCAAAAGGCGACTGCCACGAAGCACATCAGCGGCCAACGCAGGCGTTTCGCCCATTTGGACAGGTGTTGGTAAGACCAATGCTCGTATGCTTCACGGCCCAGCAACACCAGCGGCACGACTTCCAAAGCGGAGAAGCAGGCACCGATTGCCATAGAGGCGGAGGTAGAGCCGGAGAAGTACAGGTGGTGCAGCGTACCTGGAACGCCGCCCAACATAAAGATGGCGGCAGCGGCCAGAGTAGAAGCTGTGGCGGTACTGCGGCGGACAAAGCCCATATTGTAGAAGACAAAGGCAAAAGCGGCAGTGGCAAATACTTCAAAGAAGCCTTCCACCCACAGGTGAACCACCCACCAACGCCAGTATTCCATTACAGCAATCGGGGATTTTTCGCCATAGAACAGGCCTGGTGCGTAGAATACGCCCACACCGACCATAGAAGCGACAAAGATTGCCAGCAGGTTTTTGTCCACGCCTTTTTCTTTAAAGGCGGAAACCGTGCAACGCAACATCAGGAACAGCCATAACAGCAGACCGACCATCAAAAGGAGTTGCCAGAAACGTCCCAAATCGAGGTATTCGTAACCTTGGTGTCCGAACCAGAAGTTAAATTCCGGGGGAAGGATGTGCGTCAACGCGAAGAAGTTGCCCGCGTAAGAACCGCCGACCACGATGAAGAGGGCGATATAGAGGAAGTTTACGCCGGCACGTTGGAACTTGGGATCTTTACCGCCGTTGACAATCGGCGCGAGGAACAAACCTGCCGTCAAAAAGCCGGTTGCAATCCAGAAGATGGCGGATTGGATGTGCCAAGTACGGGTCAGGGCGTAGGGGAACCAGTCGGACATTTCAAAGCCCAACGCCTCGTCAATGCCGTAGAAACCCTGGCCTTCGACGGTGTAGTGCGCGGTCAGTCCGCCCAGCAATACTTGTACCACAAACAGGGCGACCGTCAGGAAGACGTATTTGCCCAATGCTTTTTGCGAAGGGGTCAGTTGGATTTTGGAAATCGGGTCTTCAGACGGCACTTCCACTTCCTCGTGTTTGGTCAAGAAGGAATAACCCCACATCAGCAAACCGATGCCCATCAGCAGAAGAACAACGCTGGTGAATGACCACATATAGTTTTCAGTGGTCGGTACGTTGTTGATCAAAGGCTCGTGCGGCCAGTTGTTGGTATAAGTGAACGTCTCGTCAGGACGGTTGGTCGAAGCAGACCAAGAAGTCCAGAAGAAGAAGTCGAACAGTTTTTCACGCGCTTCTTGGCTTGGCAATGTGTTGTTTTTCATTGCAAAGTGTTCGCGGGTGGTTTGCAGCGCGGGATCATCGCCGTAAACACCGTGGTAATAAGGCAGGATGCTTTCGATGGCTTTCACGCGCGTATCGCTGATGACGACGCTGCCGTCTTCTTTAATACGGCTTTGGTTGCGGTATTCGTCAGCCAGTCGGGTTTTCAGAACGGCTTGTTCTTCAGGGGAAACTTCATCGAATTTTTTGCCGTAAGTCTGTTGCGCGGTCAAATCCAACCAAGCGGACAACTCACGATGCAGCCAGTCCGCCGTCCAGTCCGGAGCCTGATATGCGCCGTGACCCAGAATCGAACCGACTTCCATACCGCCGGTACTCTGCCACGCAGACTGACCTGCCAAAATATCGTCTTTCGTCATCAGCACTTTGCCTGATGCGGAAACGACCTGTTCGGGGTAAGGCGGGGCTTTCTTATAAACCTCGCTGCCCATATAGCCAAGAATGGTAAAGCATACCGCCAGAACGGCAAACAGCAAGTACCACAGCTTCTTGTACTGTCCCATTTTGAGAGCTCCTTTTAATATAGTGGATTAAAATTCACAAAATATGAATGTTAAAGATTGTAGCACGGTTTACCGCGCAAATAAACATTTGTTCAAAGAAACTCACATATAAAACAAATACATATATGATAATAACTATCATTATTCTTTAGTCGGCAACTACCCTGCCTTTGCCTGATTTGCCGAAGCCCTTAAGCAAATCAGCCTATTTATTGTAATTTTTAGTAGCTATAAAGTATTAGAAGTATCATTTTAAGTTCATATTTTATGAATTATTTGACTTAAATCAAAATGTCGGTGATGGGGCAAACGCATAATCACACCAGTTCTTAACCAATCTCCCTACTTTTCTTACAAAAGGAAAACATTATGAAACGCCAAGCCTTAGCCGCAATTATCGCTTCTATGTTTGCTTTAGCCGCCTGCGGTGGCGAACCTGCCGCGCAAACCCCTGCCGCTTCCGCCGAAGCCGCAAGCTCCGCCGCACAAACCGCCGCCGAAACACCGTCCGGCGAGTTGCCCGTTATCGATGCGGTTACCACCCACGCTCCCGAAGTAGCTCCCGCAATCGACCGCGACTATCCTGCCAAAGTCCGCGTAAAAATGGAAACCGTCGAAAAAACCATGAAAATGGACGACGGCGTGGAATACCATTACTGGACATTTGACGGCGATGTTCCGGGCCGCATGATCCGCGTACGCGAAGGCGATACGGTTGAAGTGGAATTTTCCAACAATCCTTCTTCTACCGTACCGCACAACGTCGACTTCCACGCGGCTACCGGCCAGGGCGGCGGCGCGGCCGCAACCTTTACCGCTCCGGGCCGTACTTCCACATTCAGCTTCAAAGCCCTGCAACCGGGTCTGTACATCTACCACTGCGCCGTCGCACCGGTCGGTATGCACATCGCCAACGGTATGTACGGTCTGATTTTGGTCGAGCCTAAAGAAGGTCTGCCGAAAGTGGATAAAGAGTTCTACATCGTCCAAGGCGACTTCTACACCAAAGGCAAAAAAGGCGCGCAAGGCCTGCAACCGTTCGATATGGACAAAGCCGTTGCCGAACAGCCTGAATACGTCGTATTCAACGGTCATGTAGGTGCTATCGCCGGCGATAACGCGCTGAAAGCCAAAGCAGGCGAAACCGTGCGTATGTACGTCGGTAACGGCGGTCCGAACCTGGTGTCTTCCTTCCACGTCATCGGCGAAATCTTCGACAAAGTTTATGTTGAAGGCGGCAAACTGATCAACGAAAACGTACAAAGCACCATCGTTCCTGCCGGCGGCTCTGCCATCGTCGAATTCAAAGTCGACATCCCGGGCAGCTACACTTTGGTCGACCACTCCATCTTCCGCGCATTCAACAAAGGCGCGTTGGGCCAATTGAAAGTAGAGGGTGCGGAAAACCCTGAAATTATGACTCAAAAATTGAGTGATACCGCTTACGCCGGCAGCGGTGCAGCTCCTGCTGCTTCCGCTCCCGCAGCTTCTGCTCCTGCAAAAAGCGATTACTAAATTGAACACCCATTTTTAGGCAAACGAACCACTGCCGCCGTACTTCATTACGCACGGCAGTGGTTTTTTAACAACCAATCTTTCCTTTCGGAAGATTGATTTTAACTGCCTGTCAGGAGGCATGATATGAAGTTTGCCCGGTTACTCTTTCTCTGTGCGGCACTCGCCGGCACTCAAGCGGCAGCTGCCGAAATGGTTCAAATCGAAGGCGGCAGCTACCGCCCGCTTTATCTGAAAAAAGATACCGGCCTGATTAAAGTCAAACCATTCAAACTGGATAAATATCCCGTTACCAATGCCGAGTTTGCCGAATTTGTCAACAGCCACCCCCAATGGCAAAAAGGCAGGATCGGTTCCAAACAGGCAGAACCCGCTTACCTGAAGCATTGGATGAAAAACGGCAGCCGCAGCTATGCACCAAAAGCAAGCGAGCTGAAACAGCCTGTTACCAATGTTTCCTAGTTTGCCGCCAACGCCTATTGCGCCGCACAAGGCAAACGCCTGCCGACCATTGACGAATGGGAATTTGCCGGACTTGCTTCCGCCACGCAGAGAAACGGCTCAAACGAACCAGGCTACAACCGCACTATTCTCGATTGGTATGCCGACGGCGGACGGAAAGGCCTGCACGATGTCGGCAAAGGCCGCCCGAACTACTGGGGCGTTTACGATATGCACGGTCTGATTTGGGAATGGACGGAAGATTTCAACAGCAGCCTGCTTTCTTCCGGCAATGCCAACGCCCAAATGTTTTGCAGCGGCGCATCTGTCGGGTCGAGCGACTCGTCCAACTATGCCGCCTTCCTCCGCTACGGCATCCGTACCAGCCTGCAATCCAAATACGTCCTGCACAACTTAGGCTTCCGCTGCGCAAGCCGATAACCCCTTCAATTATAGTGAATTAACAAAAACCAGTACGGCGTTGCCTCGCCTT
>NZ_KV815367.1:0-25813 GCF_001814225.1 Neisseria sp. HMSC070F02
GATTCCCGCTTTCGCGGGAATGACGGCGGAGGGGGAGCGGTTTTTCCGATTGGGTTTAAATGCAATCGAACAAATCCTGCTGCCCTTGTTCTTTGCTTACGCGCACGTCGGTTTCGCCGTCGGCGAAGATAATGTGCAGCTTCTGCCCCTGCTTCAAAACATCGGCGTTGCGGATGACTTGTCCGCGTGTGTTTTTGACGACGGAAAAGCCGCGCTCCAGAATGTGCTGCGGCGAAACGGCTTCGAGCAATGCTGCTTGGGCGGTCAGGCTTTGGCGGCGGTGGGTAAGCAGTTGGTGGAAGGCGTGCGACAGGGCCGTCTGAAGGCGGACGATGTTGTTTTTGCAAACGGAAACATCAGGACGGTAATGTTGCAGGGCTTGGGTTTGGCGTTCGAAACGGGCGGTGTGGGCACGGAGGTTTTGCTTCATCGAGTAAGACAGCGTTTGCGCCAGCTTGCCGATTGAAGCGCGCTGCTCATCAAGTTTTTGGCGCGGATGACGGATTTGCCGCGCAAGCCAGTCGAGTTTTTGGCTGGCATCGAAATAGCGTTGTTCCAAAACGGTTTTCAGACGGCCTTGCGCCTGAGCGAGACGATGTAGCGATTCTTGGCGGTTGGGGCTGACCAGCTCCGCCGCACCGGTCGGCGTGGGCGCGCGCACGTCGGCGACAAAATCGGCAAGCGTAAAATCGGTTTCGTGTCCCACGCCACTGACGACGGGAACCGTGCAGGCTTCGATTGCGCGCACGACCGGTTCTTCGTTAAACGCCCACAAGTCTTCAATGCTGCCGCCGCCGCGACAGACAATCAACACGTCGCATTCGGCGCGTTGCGAGGCGGTTTTAATCGCTTGGGCAATTTGTAACTCGCTGCCTGCGCCTTGAACAGGTGTCGGATAAACGATAACGGGAATTTCGGGCGCGCGGCGTTTCAAGGTGGTAACGACATCGCGCAATGCCGCCGCCGCCAAACTGGTTACGATGCCGATACATTGCGGTCGGGCAGGCAGAGGTTTTTTGCGTTCCGCCGCAAACGCGCCTTCCGCCTGCAACTGCGCCTTCAACCGCTCATAGGCTTCGTAAAGCTGCCCCAAACCTTTGAGCCGTACTTCGTTTACGGTAATTTGAAATTCGCCCCGCGCCTCGTAAATACTGATTTTTCCTGATACCTCGATATGATCGCCTTCTTTCAAAGGCTTCGCCAAACGCGCCGCCGCACCTTTGAACATCGCGCAACGCACCTGCGCGCGGCTGTCTTTAAGCGAGAAGTAATAATGTCCGCTGGCGGCGCGGGTCAGGTTGGACACTTCGCCGGCAATCCACAAACCGGCAAGGTGGTTTTCCAAAATACTTTTGGCAAATGCATTCAACTCGGAAACGGACAACACGTCAGAATGAAAAAAATCAGACATCGAATCAATCAAATAATAAAAAATATGAATATGTTTTGAAGCCCAAGGCGGCATCGGGCCGCCTAAATTGTCAACAATATTATAACACGCGCCATCTTGCCGCCCGCCTTTTCCCGTATGACTTTTTTAAGCGGGGAATGGGAAAAATATTCATCAACCCGCCCTCAATCTATTCAAATTACACCGCCGACAAGCTATGATGCGGATATTTTCGACAGGAGGAAAAATGGATACGCAGGCAGTTATCACACATATTGTCCGATGGTTGGACGAATACGCCGCCCGGGCAAATGCAAAAGGGTTTGTCGTGGGCGTTTCCGGCGGCATCGATTCCGCCGTCGTCTCCGCACTCGCCGCCCGCACCGGCCGCACCACGCTGCTTCTGGATATGCCGATACGCCAACACCCCGACCAGCTTGAGCGGGCAAGGCTGCACATCCGCAATCTGCAACGGCAATATGCCAATGTAAGCGCACAAACGGTCGATCTGACCGACACCTTCCAGACCTTTGAACAAACCGTCGGCGTTCATCAGACGGCATTTGACAATCAGCCGCTTTCCCTCGCCAACGCCAGAAGCCGCCTGCGTATGCTGACCCTGTACTACTACGGGCAGATACACGGACTACTGGTTACGGGGACAGGTAACAAAATTGAAGATTTCGGTGTAGGATTTTTTACCAAATACGGCGACGGCGGCGTGGACATCAGCCCGATTGCCGACCTGACCAAAACCCAGGTTTACCGGCTTGCCGAAGCATTGGGCGTGGACGAGGCGATTCAAAAAGCCCCGCCGACCGACGGCCTGTGGGATACGGAACGCACCGACGAAGAACAGATGGGCGCAAGCTATCCCGAACTGGAGTGGGCAATGGGCGTGTACGGCACGCGCAAACCCGAAGATTTTGAAGGGCGGCAGCGCGAAGTTCTGGAAATCTATACGCGGCTGCACCGCGCGATGCAGCACAAAATCAACCCGATTCCCGTGTGCCGCATTCCGCCCGAATTGCTGGGCTGAAACACGGAAATGCCGTCTGAAACGGAAAACCGTATTTCAGACGGCATGGAAATATCCGACTCCTATCCCTTAAGAATCGAGTACGCGGGCAAACAAAATATCGTTTTCCAAATGAATGTGGTCGTTCAAATCCTCCACCATTTCTTTCGCCAGCGCGTAAAGCCGCGTCCAGCTTCCGCAAGCCCCTTCTGGCGGTTGGAAATTGTCGGTCAGCTCTTTGAGCCGTGCGATGGCGCGGTCGTGTTCTTCGTGTTCGTGCATCATCACGCCGATGGGCATCGCCGCACCGCGTCCGACACCCTGATTAATCATCGGAAACAGCATCCGCTCCTCCTTCATCATATGCATCAGCAGTTCGTTCTGCATATAGGCAAGCAGCCCGGCAATTTCTGCCGGAAAGGTATCGGCATGGACTTGGGCCACTTTCTGCGCCAGCGGCACCAATTCTTCAAATTGTGCGCGGTGGACATTGTGGTAGCGTTGCAGGATATGATCGACGGTTGCACCAAAGGGGGCGGTCTCCCAAACGGAAAAATCAGTCATCGCAGTGTTCCTTTTACAGGGTTTCGGGTTTGGTTTTGAACATTCATACTTTAAGAATCAATTCAAACGGAGCATACACCGCCCGCGCGCTTCTGTACAGCCTCAAACGTATTCCTTACATTTTGATAATAAAAGTAATTTTCAGAAATAAAATACTGTCCGAACCGTTTTTTAGAATTTGCAAAGGCGATTGGGGCGGTACAGAAAAACTATTATCCCGCCCGCCCACTTGAAATTTTTATGCCCAAGCCCTATCCTGCACGCTATCGTGCCAATCCCAACCGAAAAGGAAAAATAATGAGCAGCGAATTAATTGTACACACCAGCGATGCCGCTTTTGAAAAAGACGTTTTAAATGCAGATATCCCCGTCCTGCTGGACTTTTGGGCTCCGTGGTGCGGCCCCTGCAAAATGATTGCCCCGATTTTGGACGACATTGCCGCCGAATTTGAAGGCCGTCTGAAAGTGGTCAAAATCAACATCGACGACAACGAAGCCACCCCGTCCCGTTTCGGCGTGCGCGGCATTCCGACCCTGATGGTGTTCAAAAACGGCGAAGTCGTCGCCACCAAAGTCGGCGCATTGGCAAAAGGTCAGCTGACCGCCTTTGTCGAAGCCTCTATCGCCTGATAAAGCGCAATCGAAAAAGCCGCCGGAAGATTCCGGCGGCTTTTTCGCACCCTTAAGATTTGTGGCGGATTTCCCAGCACCTATGGATTTTTTTGTTGCGGAAATCTTCGGGAACGGATTGTTTGGAAATGTCTTTGACGGCGTATTGTTCCGATACCAAGTCGTCTAAGACGAAGCTGCGCAGGTTGTTGGAAAAGTACAAAATGCCGTCTGAAGCGAGCAGCTTCACCGCGCCGTCAATCAGCTTTTTGTGATCGCGCTGAATGTCGAGGATGTCGGACATTTTCTTGCTGTTGGAAAAACTGGGCGGATCCATCACAATGAGGTCGAACTGCCTGCCTTCCCCATATGCCGTCTGAAGATATTGGAACACGTCGGCGCGGACGATTTTGTGCCGTTCCGTATCGATGCCGTTCAATTCAAAATTGCGTCTCGCCCAATCGAGATAAGTGTTCGACAAATCGACAGTTTCGCTGGATGCCGCGCCGCCGGTGGCGGCATAGACGGTGAAGCTGCCAGTGTAGGAAAACAGGTTTAAAAAACGTTTGCCCGCCGCCGTTTCGCCGACTTTTTTGCGCGTGTTTCGATGATCCAAAAAAAGCCCCGTATCCAAATACTTATCAAGGTTAACCCAAAACTTGCGGCCGTTTTCGGTGATGACGAAATCTTCGCCCGCCTTGCCGGTTTTCTCGTACTGCTGCAAACCTTTTTGGCGTTCGCGGCGTTTGAGGCGGATTTGTTCGGGCGCAAAACCGGTAACGAAGGCGACGGCTTCCAAGACTTCGGCAAGCCACGCTTCGTATTCTTCGGGCTGCATCAGCCAGCCGGTATCGTATTCCTGAAGGTGGATTTGGTCGCCGTAAACATCGACGGCGAAGGGGAATTGTGGGATGTCGCGGTCGTAAATGCGCCAGGCTTCGATGCCGTTGCGTTTCGCCCATTTCATAAGGTGTTTGATGTTTTTGCCCAAGCGGTTGGCAAACGGTGTGATGTCGGTCATTGGTTTCAGGCGGAATAAAGTGGAAAACGGCAATTTTACTGTAATTAACGCCCGATTGCTTGACCGTTTCGGGCAAACCCTATACCATCCACCGCTTATCTTGTCATACGAAGCCATCGCCTTCCAACCTAAACCGCCCTTACGGGCGCGTTTCTTCTGTTGCTTTGATTTTACAAAGCGTATCTGTGCAGGTTGCCGTCGATGTAAACCACAAGCAAGCCGCTTGCGACAACCCTGTAACTTCACATTCCCCGTATCGTTACCCTTCCCTGCTTCAGGCCGTCTGAACCTTTCGGACGCGGGCGTTGTTGTCTTCCAAGGATAGCCATGTCTATTAAATTTGCCGATTTGAACCTTGATAAAAACATCTTGTCCGCCGTCAGCAGCGAGGGTTACGAAAGCCCGACCCCGATTCAGGCGCAGGCGATTCCGTCCGCCTTGGAAGGTCGCGACATTATGGCTTCGGCGCAAACCGGCTCCGGCAAAACCGCCGCCTTTCTGTTACCGACTTTGCAAAAACTGACCAAACGCAGCGAAAAACCGGGCAAAGGCCCGCGTGCTTTGGTGTTGACCCCGACCCGCGAACTGGCGGCTCAAGTCGAGAAAAACGCGCTGGCGTATGCCAAAAATATGCGTTGGTTCCGCACCGTCAGCATCGTCGGCGGCGCGTCTTTCGGCTACCAAACCCGTGCCCTGAGCAAACCGGTCGATCTGATTGTCGCCACGCCGGGCCGTCTGATGGACCTGATGCAAAGCGGCAAAGTTGATTTTGAACGTTTGGAAGTGCTGATTTTGGACGAAGCCGACCGTATGTTGGATATGGGCTTTATCGACGACATCGAAACCATCGTGGAAGCAACGCCGAGCGACCGTCAGACTTTGTTGTTCTCCGCCACTTGGGACGGCGCGGTCGGCAAACTGGCGCGCAAACTGACCAAAGACCCTGAAATCATCGAAGTCGAACGCGTGGACGATCAAGGCAAAATCGAAGAACAACTGCTGTACTGCGACGATATGCGTCACAAAAACCGCCTGCTCGACCACATCCTGCGCGATGCCGACATCGACCAATGCGTGATTTTCACGTCCACCAAAGCGATGACCGAAGTCATCGCGGATGAATTGTACGAAAAAGGTTTCGCCGCCAACTGCCTGCACGGCGACATGCCGCAAGGCTGGCGCAACCGCACGCTGATGGATTTGCGCAAAGGCCGCTGCAAAATTTTGGTTGCCACCGACGTTGCCGCACGCGGTATCGACGTACCGACCATTACCCACGTTATCAACTACGACCTGCCGAAACAGGCGGAAGACTACGTTCACCGCATCGGCCGTACCGGTCGGGCAGGACGCACGGGTATTGCGATTACTTTTGCCGAAGTGAACGAATACGTCAAAGTCCACAAAATCGAAAAATACATCGGCCGCAAACTGCCCGAACTGACCATCGAAGGCATGGAACCGACACGCAAACGCAAACCGGCCGGCGGCAAACCGAAAGGCAAAGGCGGCTGGGGCGATCGTAAAGCCGGCGGCCAGCGCGGCGATCATAAACCGGGCAAAGAAGGCTTCGGCGGCAAAACGCGCGGCGAAGGTTTCAAGAAAGAAGGCTTTAAGAAAGACGGTTTCAAAAAAACCGGCGAAGGCTTCAAAGGCAAACGCAAAGCCGGCGATTCTTTTGCAGGCAAAAGCGAACGCCGTTACAAAGACCGCTAAGCCCCAACCTGCCTCATAAACCAATGCCGTCTGAAACCGATTTCGAGTTTCAGACGGCATTTTTGCAATGTTTCAACACCGCCCGGCTTTGATACCCAAAGGATTAATCTGCAATATAGTGGATTAACAAAAACCAGTACCGCGTTGCCTCGCCTTGGCTCAAAGAGAACGATTCTCTAAGGTGCTGAAGCACCAAGTGAGTCGGTTCCGTACCATCTGTACTGTCTGCGGCTTCGTCGCCTTGTCCTGATTTTTGTTAATCCACTATAAAACTCCTTTTCCGCTTTGGCAACGATTGAAAATTTCCGTAAATTCAAATATCTAGATTCCTTCCTGCACGGGAATGACACGGAAGGGTTTCAGATGCAGGGTGGGCATTCCTGCCCACCAAATCCCGCCCTTGCAACGGTGGGCAAGAATGCTCGCCCTACGGCTTGACTGTTCGATATGATGCCGTCTGAAAACCCAACGGCGGCATGACAATGCCGCCCTGCCAACGCACGTAAATCAGAATTGCCATCCCGACATCAAACGCTTGGAAACAAAATGCCGTCTGAAAATCAAACGGCAACATAACAATGTCCCTAACAAATGCAAAAATGCCGTCTGAAAGCTCTTCAGACGGCATTGGTGCGCCGGGTTTACCGCCTCCTGCCGAAACCGCGCATAGCGGGGCGGCGGTAATTGGCGGGCGGGCGCGTTGTCGGGCGGTAACGCTGCGCCTGCGCCGCCTGTTGTTTTGCACGGAGGCTGCGCGTGTTCAAATCCCTGCTGGTGCGCGCATTGGGATGTGCGGACTGATGGTAGGCGGCACGCGCGCGCCGGGCGACGGGACTGTCTTGGTTGCCTGCCCGTGTGAATTTGTTTGCCAGCGCGTTGCCGATAAACGCGCCCGCCGCCGCGCCGACCAGGCTTTGCAGCAGCCAGCTTCCTGTCGATTGGTCGTAAATATACTGCTGCCCGTCTTTACCGGTAACGGGTTGCCCGTTGTTGCCGTTTGCCTGTGCTTCGGCAGGAATGGTGTCTTTGACTGCTTCGGGAGTCAGTTGGTAAACCGTATCGTCTGCCTGCTGTGCGAGCTGCTGTTGCAGGGCTTCAATCTGTTTCTGCTGCTGTTCGAGCCGCGCCTGCGTGTCGTCTTGGCAGGCGGCGAGTGCGAATGTTGCGATAAGCGCGGAGGCGATGATTTTTTTCATGTGTGTCCTGTTTGGGTGGAAAATCGGTTTTATTGTATCGCCGTCGGGAATTTTGGCAAGCATTCTGCCGGCAAATCGTGATGTTTACAGGGGCAGGGTGTGCAATTTGCGGACAAATGCGAGGCTGTTGGCGACTGGGTTGCCTTTGTTTTCGACTTCGTGTTCGGTTTCTACGGTCAGCAGGCGGCGGTTTTTGTGTTTGTTCAGGCTCAATTCGGCTTGTGCGGGTGTGAAAAACAGGCGGTGTTTTTCGGCAAAGCGGCGGGCGCGGCTGTTGGCGGTTTTCAAAATCTGAAGCAGCGATACGTCCAGATGGAAGCGTCGCACGCCCAATACGAGAATCCGTGCGGCAAAAAAATCGGCGGCATCGGTAAACTCGGCGGGGCTGCTGCGGCTGAAGTCGTGCCGTTCGGCGGCTATCAGGGCGGCAACAGTGCGGATTTGCGGAATCATCGATTCGCTGATGAGTGTGTCGTCCCGCCCTGCATCGAGAAGCATGGGGGAAAAATCCCGTGCATCATCGACAATAATGCTGCAAATGTGCAGGGTTTCGTTTTGTGCGGCGGTTTGGGGCATTGCATTCATGGTCATTTTCCTGATTCTGTCGTGTGTTGCCGAATCGGGCGACCTGTGTGAAGGTAACAAAAAAGCCGCCCCATTTTCGAGCGGCCTGTTTTGCGTATGGGATGGATTTCAAGCAAGCGCAAAAAAGTACCGCACGTCTGTGTGGTACCAATAGCAATAAGCGGTTGTAAATTTTTTGCCTTGCATGATGAAATGCCGTCTGAAGATAAAAATATTGGGGAGATTCTAAATCAAAACGCTGCCGCGCCTCAAGCATTTTATCGAAATTTTTTTGATTTTTCATCTATCCGATTGAAAATATTTCGGTTTATTTTTACCGCTGCCCGATATTGTCGGCAATTTCCCTTTATCTGCTTTGAAAAACGGTGCATAATCCCGAGCAAAACCGCAATCAGGAGCAATTATGCAAAACTATCTGACCCCCAATTTCGCCTTTGCACCGATGATTCCCGAACGCGCTTCAGGCAGCCGCGTTTGGGATACGGAAGGGCGTGAATATATTGACTTTTCAGGCGGCATCGCCGTCAATGCGCTGGGACACTGCCACCCTGCCCTTGCCGATGCTTTAAACACGCAGATGCACAAGCTGTGGCACATTTCCAATATCTATACGACGCGTCCGGCGCAGGAATTGGCGCAAAAATTGGTGAAGAACAGTTTTGCCGACAAGGTTTTTTTCTGCAACTCGGGCGCGGAAGCGAATGAGGCGGCGTTGAAGCTGGCAAGGAAATATGCGCGCGACCGTTTCGGCGGAGGAAAAAGCGAAATCGTCGCCTGTATCAACAGTTTCCACGGACGCACGCTGTTTACCGTGTCCGTCGGCGGTCAGCCGAAATACAGCAAGGATTATGCACCCCTGCCGCAAGGCATTACGCACGTTCCGTTTAACGATATTGCCGCGCTGGAAGCTGCCGTCGGCGAACAGACCTGCGCGGTCATCATCGAGCCGATACAGGGCGAAAGCGGCATCCTGCCCGCCACTGCGGAATATTTGCAAACCGCGCGCCGTCTGTGCGACCGGCACAATGCGTTGTTGATTTTGGACGAAGTTCAAACCGGGATGGGGCATACGGGCAGGCTGTTTGCCTATGAACATTACGGCGTTGTTCCCGATATTTTGAGTTCGGCAAAAGCCTTGGGCTGCGGCTTTCCGATCGGCGCGATGCTGGCGACAGAAACGATTGCCGCCGCCTTCCAACCGGGCACGCATGGCTCGACTTTCGGCGGCAACCCGATGGCGTGTGCGGTCGGCAGCCGCGCCTTCGACATCATCAACGCGCCGGAAACCTTGCACAACGTCTGCAGTCAGGGGCAGAAACTTCAGACGGCATTGCGGTCTTTGGGAGAACAAACGGGCGTGTTTAAGCAAGTTCGCGGCATGGGGCTGCTGCTCGGCTGCGTGTTGGACGCGCCTTATCGCGGACGCGCATCCGAAATAACCGCCGCCGCCTTGAAACACGGCGTGATGATTTTGGTTGCGGGTGCGGACGTATTGCGTTTCGCGCCTTCGCTGCTGTTGGACGATGAGGATACGGCGGAAGGTTTGCGGCGTTTGGAACACGTGCTGACGGAATTTGCCGCCGCAAACCGCCCCTAGGCATCAAAAACAAAAAACCGCTTCGGAAACGTGGTTCAACGTTCCGAAGCGGTTTTGTTTGCCATCAGGACTCGAACACCAATTCCGGTTCCTTGCCCTCTTCGATGACTGCCTTACCGACCACCACTTTTTTCAAGCCTTGCAAATCGGGCAGGCGGTACATCGTATCCAACAGGCAGCGTTCGACGATGGAACGCAGGCCGCGCGCGCCGGTTTTGCGCTCCATTGCCTGACGCGCGATGGAACGCAATGCGCCTTCTTCAAACTCCAGTTCGACATTTTCCATACCGAACAAGGCTTGATACTGCTTGACCAAAGCATTTTTCGGCTCGGTCAAAATATTAATCAGCGCGTCCTCATCCAGTTCTTCTAACGTTGCAATCACAGGCAAACGTCCGATTAATTCCGGAATCAGACCGAATTTGATTAAATCTTCCGGTTCGACGATGCCGAACAGCTTGGTAATGTCGGCATTTTCGTCCTTGCTGTGAACGGACGCACCGAAACCGATACCGCCTTTTTCAGTACGCTGGCGGATGACTTTTTCCAAGCCTGCAAACGCGCCGCCGCAGATAAACAGGATGTTGGTGGTATCGACGTTGATAAATTCCTGATTCGGATGCTTGCGGCCGCCTTGGGGCGGAACGCTGGCCACCGTACCTTCAATCAGTTTCAGCAAGGCTTGCTGCACGCCTTCGCCGGACACGTCGCGCGTGATGGACGGATTGTCGCTTTTGCGTGAAATCTTATCGATTTCGTCGATATAGACGATGCCGCGTTGGGCTTTTTCGACATCGAAATCACATTTGCCCAAGAGTTTGGTGATGATTTGCTCGACATCTTCGCCGACATAACCTGCTTCGGTCAGCGTGGTTGCATCTGCCATCACGAACGGCACATCCAGTTTGCGCGCCAAAGATTGCGCCAGCAGGGTTTTACCCGATCCGGTCGGGCCGATAAGCAGGATGTTGGATTTCGACAATTCGACATTAGCTCCGGCTTTCGGGTGGCGCAGGCGTTTGTAATGGTTGTACACCGACACCGCCAAGGCTTTCTTGGCTTGTTCCTGACCGATAACGTGGTCGTTGAGGTTGGCGACGATTTCGGCGGGCGTGGGCAGCTTGCCGGGCTCTTCCGATGTCTGTCCGACACTTTCCGAAGACGTGCCGTCATTTCCGTCTTCATGCAATATTTCAATACAGTTTGAGACGCATTCGTCACAGATAAAGGCGTTTTCGCCCTCAATTAAATGTTTGACGTGTGATTTGGATTTTCCGCAAAAGGAACAGGTACGGTTTTCGTTGGACATAGCTTTCTTTACAATGTATGCGTTACAGAAACGGCACGCGCCGTTCGGGTTGCCAAGTATAATAACTATATCCGTTCTTATCAATGTATTACCTTAAAATCCCGCCGATTCGGCTATAATACGCCCTTTCGCAACCGCCCCGGCGGCAAAAATGCCGTCTGAAACCAAATCTGAAATCTGAGGATATTTATGAGAAAACCCCAACGCGGCTATGCCCGCCAAGACCGTGTCAAAGAACAAATTATGCGCGAGCTTGCCGAACTCGTCCGTACCGGACTGAAAGACCCGCGCGCCGGCTTCATTACCGTCAACGAAGTCGAAGTTACCCGCGATTACAGCCACGCCACCGTGTTCTACACCGTTTTGAACCAAGATGCGCGCGAAATTACGGAAGAAGTGCTGGAACACGCGCGCGGACACCTCCGCAGCGAATTGGCCAAACGCATCAAGCTGTTCAAAATCCCCGAGCTGCATTTCAAATACGACGAGTCCTTGGAACGCGGTATGAACCTGTCCGCCCTTATCGACCAAGTGGCGGCGGAAAAACCGGTTGAAGACTGACGGATATGCCCATGCCGTCCGAACATCGAACCATGAATACAGGCACACCCCAAAAACGTGCCGTCAACGGTGTTTTGCTCTTGGACAAACCCGAAGGCCTTTCCAGCAACACCGCGCTGCAAAAAGCGCGGCGTTTGTTTCATGCCGAAAAAGCCGGACATACCGGCGTGCTCGACCCTTTGGCAACTGGACTTTTGCCCGTCTGCTTCGGTGAAGCGACCAAGTTCGCCCAATACCTGCTGGATGCCGACAAAGCCTACACCGCCACGCTGAAACTCGGCGAAGCCAGCAGCACGGGCGATGCCGAAGGCGAAATCGTTGCCACCGCCCGCGCCGATATTTCCTTAGCCGAATTTCAGACGGCCTGCAAAGCATTAACGGGCGACATCCGCCAAGTGCCGCCAATGTTTTCCGCGCTCAAGCACGAAGGCAAACCGCTGTACGAATACGCCCGCAAAGGCATCGTCATCGAACGCAAAGCGCGCTACATTACCGTTTACGCCATCGATATTGCCGAATTTGACGCGCCCAAAGCCGTCATCGACGTACGTTGCAGCAAAGGCACCTACATCCGCACCCTCAGCGAAGACATCGCCAAACACATCGGCACGTTCGCCCACCTGACCGCCCTGCGCCGCACTGAAACCGCCGGCTTTACCATCGCCCAAAGCCACACGCTTGAGGCCTTGGCAAATTTGAACGAAACAGAACGCGACAGCTTGCTGCTACCCTGCGACGTATTGGTTTCACACTTTCCCCAAACCGTTTTAAACGATTATGCCGTCCATATGCTCCACTGCGGACAACGTCCGCGTTTCGAAGAAGACCTGCCTTCCGACACGCCGGTACGCGTTTACACGGAAAACGGCCGCTTTGTCGGTCTGGCGGAATATCAAAAAGAAATATGCCGTCTGAAAGCCTTGCGCCTGATGAACACGGCGGCATCCGCCGCCTGAACGGCGGTTAAAAATACGGGCTGTGTTTGAATAATGTGTTGATATAGTGGATTAAATTTAAACCAGTACGGCGTTGCCTCGCCTTGCCGTACTATTTGTACTGTCTGCGGCTTCGTCGCCTTGTCCTGATTTAAATTTAATCCACTATATTTCCGCAAAATTCCGACACACTCGGACACCCGCCCCGCTTATCGCAACTTTGCGAACGCCCCCGGAAACAGCAAAGACATCAAAGGATTGATTTTATTAGAATTTATTTGCAAAGCCATTTGCCGTTACACAAGAATGGCACATTAAAATGACTGATGAGGATTTATAACGATGAAGACAGACATTCAAACCGAATTAACCCAAGCCCTGCTATCACACGAAAAAGTATGGGCGAACGAAGAAAAAACCATTTTAGCCAAAAACATTCTGTTGGATTTGGTGGAAAAAACCGACCCGACCATTATCGGTTTGTTATTGAATAATGATGAGTTAAAACGCCATTTCTTTGTGGAAGTGAATGGTGTTTTGGTGTTTAAATTGCAGGATTTACGTTTTTTCTTGGACAAACACAGCGTCAATAATTCCTACACAAAATACGCCAACCGCATTGGTTTGACGGACGGCAACCGCTTTTTGAAAGACAATTCGGATATTGTGTTGGATTTTCCGTTTAAAGATTGCGTATTGAATGGCGGACAAAGCACCGAAGAAGGCGAAGAGATTTATTTTAAACGCAGTAATAGCCAGCCAGCCAGCCAACCAGCCAATTATACACTAAATTAACCCGAAAAAGACAAGAAATCTTTTTTAATCAAACGCTTGCTTTTGATGAAATCGATCGGCTTTTTGACGCAAAAGCATTCTCAAAATTCTCTCGCTATACCGCAGACGGCAAACAAGCGGTTGGCGAAATCAAACGTCATTCAGACGGCACACCCGCCGAAAATCTCATTATCAAAGGCAATAATCTGATAGCCCTACATTCGCTTGCCAAACAGTTTAAAGGCAAAGTGAAGTTGATTTATATTGATCCGCCTTATTATTTTGTTAAAAAGAAACAACAAGATAGTTTTGGTTATAACACTAACTTTAAATTATCTACTTGGCTTACATTTATGAAAAATCGTTTATCAATTGCCAAAGAATTATTAACTGATGATGGGATTATTGTTATTTCCATTGATGATGACGGAAATGCTTATTTAAAGATTTTGTTAGATGAAATTTTTGGATTTGAAAATTTTATCGGAAATTTACCCACTATTATGAATTTAAAAGGTAATAATGATGAATATGCTTTTGCAGGCACTCACGAATACACACTAGTCTTTGCTAAAAATAAAGATAAATCTACTTTTTATGAATTTCCAATAGATGAAGATAATTTTTTAGAGAAATGGGAAGAAGATGAAATTGGGTTTTATAAAAAAGGAGCTCCAATGCGAGCAACAGGAACCGAAGATAAAAGAGAAGATAGACCTGAAATGTTCTATCCTTTTTTGGTAAAAAATAACACAGTTAGTACAATTACAGATGAAGAATTTTCTCAAATCTATAATAAAGATTTAGAAGTATTCAATGATGATTTTATTCAAAAACTAAAAGAGAAATACGAAAATCTTGGATACAATTTTATTTTACCTATTGCTGATAAACAATGGGGGCGTTGGCGTTGGGGGTATTCAATAAAGAATAAGGCAAGGCTGCAGACGGATATTATTGTTAGCCAATCTAAAAATGGAATTTCCTTGTATAAAAAACAAAGACCTGAATTAGATGATTTACCTACAAAAAAACCTAAAACTATTTTTTATAAACCTGAATACAGTAGTGGTAATGGAACTGAACAGATGAAAAATCTTTTTGGTGAAAAGGCATTTAAAAATCCTAAACCAGAAGAACTTATCCAAGATTTTATTACCATCACAACCAACGAATCCGACATCGTCTTAGACCACCATCTTGGTAGTGGCACAACCGCCGCCGTTGCCCACAAAATGAACCGACAATATATCGGTATTGAACAAATGGATTATATTGAAACGCTTGCCGTTGAACGCTTGAAAAAAGTGATTGATGGCGAGCAAGGCGGTATTTCCAAAGCCGTGAATTGGCAAGGTGGTGGCGAGTTTGTTTATGCCGAACTTGCCCCATTTAACGAAACCGCAAAACAACAAATTTTGGCTTGCGAAGATTCAGACGGCATCAAAACGCTGTTTGAAGGTTTATGCGAACGCTATTTCTTGAAATACAACGTCAGCGTAAATGAATTTAGTCAAATCATTCAAGAGCCTGAATTTCAATCCTTGGCATTAGACGAACAAAAACAAATGGTGCTTGAAATGTTGGATTTAAATCAAATGTATGTTTCATTATCCGAAATGGATGATGAGCAATTTGCAGGTTGCTTAAATGATGACGATAAAGCGTTAAGCCGTGCGTTCTATCAAACGGAGAAAAAAGATGGCGAATAATAAAATGTTGTTTGAAGTGATTGAAAACCGCAAAGCTGTGTATTTGGAAGACGGCGATGATGAAAAATGCAGGCTGCCTGAATTTGTAGAACGCAATTTAAAATATCCGTTTTTTGAATGGCAAAAATCGGCTTTAGAAAACTTTGTGATTTTTGACCGCACTTCAAAATTAAAGGATTTTCCCGATATCAAAAACCGCCCTACCCATTTGCTGTTCAATATGGCAACAGGTGCAGGCAAAACGATGATGATGGCGGCGTTGATTTTGTATTATTTTGAAAAGGGTTATCGGCATTTTCTGTTTTTCGTCAATCAAAACAATATCGTAGATAAAACGGAAAATAATTTTATTGGCTCAACGCACGCAAAATTTTTATTTACCGAGAAGATTTTGCAAGGTGATACGGTAATTCCTATTCGCAAAGTGGAAATGTTTAGCCCACATTCAGACGGCATTGAAATTAAATTTACCAGCATTCAAAAACTATATAACGATATTCACACCGAACGGGAAAACCAAACCACATTGGCGGATTTGCATAAATTGAACCTTGTGATGCTGGGCGATGAAGCGCACCATTTAAACGCCCCAACTAAAAGCAAAAAACGCGATGCCGAAATTGAACACAAAGGCTGGGAGCATATGGTTTTGGAATTGTTACTCAATAAAAATGGCAATCCCAGCGAAAATGTGCTGTTGGAATTTACCGCCACGCCACCTGAAAAAGCTGACGTGCAACAAAAATACGCTGATAAAATCATCACAAAATTTGGTTTAAAAGAATTTTTGCAAAAAGGTTATACCAAAGAAATCAATTTGGTATCCAGTACACTGAGCAAGAAAGAGCGGGTGTTGCACGCTTTATTGTTTGCTTGGTATCGCCATCAAATCGCTTTGAAATATGGCATTGCCAATTTCAAACCTGTGATGTTGTTTAGAAGTAAGACGGTTGATGAATCAAAAGCGGATTATTTGGCATTTTTAAATTGGGTAGAAAATGTGCAAGTAGATGATTTTTCGTTTTTAAAGACATTTTCAACAAGTTTAAACGATAGCGATAACGCCAACGAACAAGGCAAAACCCGCACCGAACAAGCCCTAAAATTTATGCAGGACAATAAATTTGGGTTTGCACATTTAGCAAATTGGGTAAAACAAAATTATCAAAAACACAATATCATTATTACCAACTCCGAAAACAACAAAACCAAAACCGAAAAAACCGACAGCGAAACGGAAAAATTGCTAAACAATCTGGAAGCGGCTGATAATCCAATCCGTGCCATTTTTACGGTGGGTAGATTAACCGAAGGTTGGGACGTTTTAAATTTGTTTGATATTGTGCGTTTGTATGAAGGGCAAAACGGCGGCGGTTCAAATAAAAAATCATGCAAAACGGCAAATACAACGGTATCAGAAAAACAGTTGATTGGTCGAGGCGTGCGTTATTTTCCATTTGCGTTTGAAGGTAAACAGCCGAATAAACGCAAATTTGACAACGACATGCAACACGAATTGCGTATCTTGGAAGAATTGTTTTATTACGCGCACGATGAGCAATCCCGCTATATTTCAGAACTGAAAAATGAGTTGCGAAAAGACGGTTATTTGCCTGAAAAAGACGATGATAAGGTATTGGCAACATTTAAACTCAAATCTGAATTTGCCGCTAATAAGGATTTTAGAGAATTGTTAATTTGGGCGAATAAAAAAATCCCCAACCCAAACGCCAAAAGCAATAATGCAGACAGCCTAAAAGCCAATCCACAAACGCTTTCATTCCAAGTTCACGGTAATCAACTGTTGCAGGAAACGCAATTTACAGCCGATGAAAATGATGAAACAGCCCGACAAATCGGCACACAAAATAATTTTACTCAAACCATAAAAATGAGTGAAATGGAGCGGCACATTTTCAATAAAGCATTACATATCAAAGGGAAAAATAGTCAATCTTTATTCCATTTCAACCGTTTGCAAAGCAAGCTCGACATTCAAAATCGCAATGAATTGCAAAATAACTTGTTGAAAGACTGGCAAATTGAATTTTTAGGATTAGGGCAAGACAAACAGGTTCGCCTGGACGATAAACTTGCAGGCTGCCTGAAAATCTTGGAAATGGTTGAAAAACATCTGAATGAAAGTGATATGCCGTTTATCGGTACAAAAGAATTTACACCTAAAAAATTATGGGAAATTTTCGGCACGCCAAAACAAAAATGGGTCAAAAAAGATGATGTAAAAACGACTATTG
Organism: Neisseria sp. HMSC070F02; assembly: GCF_001814225.1. Classification (NCBI taxonomy): domain Bacteria; kingdom Pseudomonadati; phylum Pseudomonadota; class Betaproteobacteria; order Neisseriales; family Neisseriaceae; genus Neisseria; species Neisseria sp. HMSC070F02. Next base: position 17,243 of record NZ_KV815367.1, read on the forward strand.
CCACGCAAAATGATTGGTATGTGATGAATAATTTTGCCGGAACGGGTTTGGAAGAAGCGTTAATTCAATTTATTTCAGCGCGTTTGGGCGATTTGAAATCTAAATATGACGTTCATTTAATCCGTAATGAAGAAGTGTTTAAATTGAATAACTTTGCCGATGGTGAAGGATTTATGCCGGACTTTATTTTATTGCTGAAAGATAAACAAAAATCTTCTTCCAATGGTGTGAACGACTTTTTGCATTACCAAATTTTCATTGAGCCCAAAGGTGAGCATTTAGTGGAAACTGATGGATGGAAAGAAGAATTTTTAGAAGCCATCACTGTGGAATATGGGATGGATAAGATCCTGCAAAAAGATACACCGCATTATCGTTTGATCGGTTTACCGTTTTTTACTGATCATCAGAAAAATGGACAATTTACGGAGTCATTCCCTTTAGGTGCGGCATCGCTTGAAAAAATGAAGTAGTGCATTGCAGGCAACCCCGTTTGACAAAACTTCCTTTACAAAAGGGCGTTTTGTCAGATATTTAATCAACACATTATTAAAATACAGCCAAATTTTAATGCCGTCCGAACCCTGTGTTCAGACGGCATCGTATTTTTCAGTATCTAAACCGTTTCCCTGCCCCAATCTTTGCCTCTCAAAATCGAAGCATCGACATCTTGAATATCGCGGTGTCCCGTAAACGCCATAGATATATCCATTTCTTTATACAGGATTTCCAGCGCACGGGTTACGCCTTCTTCACCATACGCACCCAAACCATACAGAAACGCCCGACCTATCATTGTACCTTTCGCACCCAAAGCCCACGCCTTCAAAATATCCTGACCGCTGCGGATGCCGCTGTCCATCCAAACTTCGATGTCGCTGCCGACTGCACTAACGATGTCGGGCAAGGCTTTGATGGCGGACACGGTATCGTCGAGCTGGCGGCCGCCGTGGTTGGAAACGACCAATGCGTCCGCACCGCTTTTCGCTGCTTTTTCCGCATCTTCAGGTTCCATAATGCCTTTGATAATCAGCTTGCCACCCCACAAATCTTTAATGCGTGCAACGTCGTCCCAGCTCAGGCGCGGGTCGAATTGTTCGGAAGTCCATGAAGACAGCGAGGACAAATCGCCGACGTTTTTGGCGTGTCCAACGATATTGCGGAACGTGCGGCGTTCCGTGTTCAGCATTTTCATACACCATTCGGGCTTGGTCGCCAGATTGATTAAATTGGCGATGGTCGGTTTCGGCGGCGCGGACAGGCCGTTTTTGATGTCTTTGTGGCGTTGCCCCAAAACCTGCAAATCAGCGGTCAATACCAATGCCGAACATTTGGCATCCTTCGCGCGCTTAATCAGGTTTTCCATAAACTCGCGGTCGCGCATCACATAAAGCTGAAACCAAAATGGTGCGGAAGTGTTCTCGGCAACGTCTTCAATCGAGCAGATAGACATCGTGGACAGCGTAAACGGAATGCCGAACTTCTCCGCCGCCCGCGCCGCCAAGATTTCACCGTCGGCGTGTGCCATACCGGTAAAACCCGTCGGCGCAATCGCCACCGGCATTTTCACATCCTGCCCGATCATTTTGGTTTCCAGGCTTCGACCTTCCATATTGACCAATACCTTTTGTCGGAAGCGGATATCTTTAAAATCCGAAGTGTTTTCGCGGTAGGTAGTTTCCGTCCACGAACCCGAATCGATGTAATCGTAAAACATACGCGGCATTTTGCGCTTGGCAACGCGGCGCAAGTCTTCGATGCAGGTCATTTTGCTCAAATCACGTTTCATTTGTCGCCCCCTGAATACCTGAATAACTTTATATGAAATAGATAATGTATATCAATATTGATTATAAGGCAAATCATTTCAACATTTACTGCACCCGCCGCCGCTCCCACTTCAAGCGGCATAAGGTTTAGAATTCAAAAATAATATATTAAAATCAAAATATTAAAAATCAATCAATCTGCCGATTTAAACAGCCAATCGCGCAATCCGCCCCCATACTTGACTGAAACACTCAGATATTGGACAATTCCGCCCACTATAAAAAAAGCCGACACGGGCAACCACCACCATGAGACTGACCACCAAAGGGCGTTTCGCCGTTACCGCTATGCTGGATTTGGCGATGAACGCGCAAACCGGCGCCGTCAAACTCAGTGCCATCAGCGAACGCCAAAACATATCCCTCTCCTATCTCGAGCAATTGTTCGGCAAACTCCGCCGCGCCGGACTTGTTGAAAGCCTGCGCGGGCCCGGCGGCGGCTACATCCTCGCCGCACCGGCGGCACGCATCAACATCGCCCAAATCATCGCCGCCGCCGAAGACCGGCTGGACGCAACCCAATGCGGCAGCAAAGCCAACTGCCACCACGGCGCGCCCTGCCTGACGCACGATCTTTGGGAGAATTTAAACAAAACCATCAACGACTACCTCGGCAGCGTTACCCTGCAAAGCATCATCGAACAGAAAAACAACGGCGACGGCAGCCGCGTCGTCCAATTTACACACATCCATTAAATAACACCCGAAAAAGAAAGAGCAAACCATGACCGTCAAAACCCCCGTTTACCTCGACTACGCCGCCACCACCCCCGTTGACAAACGCGTTGCCGAAAAAATGATTCCCTATCTGACCGAAACCTTCGGCAACCCAGCCTCCAACAGCCACAGCTTCGGCTGGGAAGCAGAAGAAGCTGTAGAAAAAGCACGTGCAGACATTGCCGCCCTGATTAACGCCGACTCTAAAGAAATCGTTTTCACCAGCGGCGCAACCGAGTCCAACAACCTCGCTATCAAAGGCGCGGCGCACTTCTACAAATCTAAAGGTAATCACCTCATCACTGTAAAAACCGAACACAAAGCCGTACTCGACACCATGCGCGAACTCGAACGCCAAGGTTACGAAGTAACTTATCTGGACGTACAAGAAAACGGTTTGGTTGATTTAGACGTACTGAAAGCCGCCATCCGCGAAGACACCATCCTCGTTTCCGTAATGTGGGTAAACAACGAAATCGGCGTGGTTCAAGATATTCCTGCCATCGGCGAAATCTGCCGCGAACGCAAAATCATTTTCCACGTTGACGCAGCACAAGCATGCGGCAAAGTGCCTGTTGATGTTGAAGCCGCAAAAGTTGATTTGCTGTCTATGTCCGGCCACAAAGTATACGGCCCTAAAGGCATCGGCGCCCTGTATGTACGCCGTAAACCACGTGTCCGCCTCGAAGCCCAAATGCACGGCGGCGGTCACGAACGCGGCTTCCGCAGCGGCACATTGCCGACCCACCAAATCGTCGGTATGGGCGAAGCCTTCCGCATCGCCAAAGAAGAACTCGAACAAGATATGGCGCACTACCGCAAACTGCGCGACATCTTCCTCAAAGGCATCGAAGGCATCGAAGAAGTCTATGTCAACGGCGACCTCGAACACCGCGCCCCGAACAACCTGAACGTCAGCTTCAACTTCGTCGAAGGCGAAAGCCTGATTATGGCGGTGAAAGAACTCGCCGTATCCAGCGGCTCCGCCTGTACTTCTGCCAGTCTCGAACCCAGCTACGTCCTGCGCGCGCTCGGCCGCAACGATGAACTGGCGCACTCATCCCTGCGCATCACCTTCGGTCGCATGACCACCGAAGAAGAAGTGCAATTCGCCGCCGAACTGATTAAATCCAAAATCGGCAAACTGCGCGAACTGTCGCCGCTGTGGGAAATGTTCAAAGACGGGATTGATTTGAACTCGATTGAATGGGCAGCGCATTAAAGCGTACCAACATGCCGTCCGAACCTTTAGACGGCATTCCAAAAACAAAGCAATCAAGAGAAAATATGAACGAACAAGATTTAGATTTGGACAATCTCGACAACCTGCTTGAAGATTTTGACGGCGTTACCGTGGAAGGCGGCGTCGATTCGGAAAACGACGACGGCTGTGAAGGCGGCGCGTGCAAAATCTAACTCAGGCCGTCTGAAAACCGGCAAACAAACCACTTAAATCATCAAAACATTAAGGAAACCACATCATGGCATACAGCGATAAAGTAATCGACCACTACGAAAATCCCCGCAACGTCGGTACTTTCGACAAAAACGACGAATCTGTCGGCACCGGCATGGTCGGCGCACCGGCCTGCGGCGACGTGATGCGCCTGCAAATCAAAGTGAACGATGAAGGCATCATCGAAGATGCGAAATTCAAAACTTACGGCTGCGGTTCCGCCATCGCTTCGTCCAGCCTGATTACCGAGTGGGTCAAAGGCAAAAGCCTGGATGACGCGCTGGCAATCAAAAACAGCGAAATCGCCGAAGAGTTGGAATTGCCGCCGGTAAAAATCCACTGCTCCATCTTGGCTGAAGATGCGGTAAAAGCGGCCGTTGCCGACTACCGCAAACGTCAGGAAAACAGATAAAGCCCTTCAGACGGCATCGTCCCGCAATGCCGTCCGAACCACCCGCCGCTTCAGGTCCGTCCGGGGCGGTACAACAAGGAAGAAATATGATTACCCTTACCGAGAATGCCGCAAAACACATCAATGACTATCTCGCCAAACGCGGCAAAGGCTTGGGCGTACGCTTGGGTGTGAAAACCAGCGGCTGCTCGGGGATGGCGTACAACCTTGAATTTGTCGATGAAGCCGACGGCGACGACCTGATTTTCGAAGGACACGGCGCACGCATTTATATCGACCCGAAAAGCCTGGTTTATCTGGACGGCACACAAGTCGATTACACCAAAGAAGGTTTGCAGGAAGGTTTCAAATTTGAAAACCCCAATGTCAAAGACTCCTGCGGCTGCGGCGAAAGCTTCCATGTTTAAGACATAAAAATGGCGGGACCGTATCAAAACCGTCCCGCCATTTTTTCGCTTCCTGCCTGTTGTAGCTGCCTTTGCCTTTCCTTTTCCGTTCCACCTTGTGCCGGAACAAATCGGATTTCACTAAGGCTTTTAAAGCATTGTCGCGTATTTTGCCTTTATTGTGCTGCACTTTGCCGCCCATATTCAGTCCTTTCGTTTAAGAAGCTGCAGATTATAAGGCAAAAACAGTTTTCTGCCAAAATCTTACATTTATCATCCTACTATGTCCCAATATTTCACCCTCTTCCGGATTGAACCCGCTTTCGATATCGACACCGAAAACTTGGAACAAACCTACCGCGCCTTGGCCGCCCGTTTCCATCCCGATAAATTCGCTTCAGCTTCCGCCTTTGAGCAAAAGCAGGCAGTGATGATGTCTTCCACCATCAACGATGCCTACCGCACCTTGAAAAACCCCATCGACCGCGCCGCCTACCTGCTGAAAAAATCGGGCATCGATGCCGACGCGCCGGAGCATACCGCTTTCGCCCCCGAATTCCTTATGCAGCAAATGGAATGGCGCGAAACGCTGATGGAGGCACGGGCAGGCAACGACCTTGAATCCTTGAAAAATCTCGACAACGAAATCCGCGACGAACAAGAAAAACTGCTCTGCGGTCTGAAACAGTCGTTTGCCCGACAAGATTACGACACAGCCGCACAACAAGTCCGCCAAGGCAGGTTTCTCGACAAACTCCGCAACGAAATTTCCTCGGCATTATAATCCGCACCGTGTTTCAGACGGCGTAACCGCCGCACCGTTCCGCGTCAAAATATGCTAAAATAAGCAACAATTTTTTGCCATACGAAACATTGAAACCATGACCGACGCAACCATCCGCCACGACCACAAATTCGCCCTCGAAACCCTGCCGGTAAGCCTTGAAGACGAAATGCGCAAAAGCTATCTCGACTACGCCATGAGCGTCATTGTCGGGCGCGCGCTGCCGGACGTTCGCGACGGTCTCAAGCCGGTACACCGCCGCGTACTGTACGCGATGCACGAATTGAAAAACAACTGGAATGCCGCCTACAAAAAATCGGCGCGCATTGTCGGCGACGTCATCGGTAAATACCACCCCCACGGCGATACCGCCGTATACGACACCATCGTCCGTATGGCGCAAAATTTCGCTATGCGTTATGTGCTGATAGACGGACAGGGCAACTTCGGATCGGTGGACGGGCTTGCCGCCGCAGCCATGCGCTACACCGAAATCCGCATGGCGAAAATTTCCCACGAAATGCTGGCAGACATTGAGGAAGAAACCGTCAATTTCGGCCCGAACTACGACGGTAGCGAACACGAGCCGCTTGTACTGCCGACCCGTTTCCCCACACTGCTCGTCAACGGCTCGTCCGGCATCGCCGTCGGCATGGCGACCAATATCCCGCCGCACAACCTTTCCGATACCGTCAATGCCTGCCTGCGCCTGCTCGATGCACCCGACACCGAAATCGACGAACTGATCGACATTATCCAAGCCCCCGACTTCCCGACCGGGGCAACCATCTACGGCTTGAGCGGCGTGCGCGAAGGCTATAAAACAGGCCGCGGCCGCGTCGTTATGCGCGGTAAGACCCATATCGAACCCATAGGCAGAAACGGCGAACGCGAAGCCATCGTTATCGACGAAATCCCCTATCAGGTCAACAAAGCCAAGCTGGTCGAGAAAATCGGCGATTTGGTTCGGGAAAAAACACTGGAAGGCATTTCCGAGCTCCGCGACGAATCCGACAAATCCGGTATGCGCGTCGTTATCGAGCTGAAACGCAACGAAAATGCCGAAGTCGTCTTAAACCAACTCTACAAACTGACTCCGCTGCAAGACAGTTTCGGCATCAATATGGTGGTTTTGGTCGACGGACAACCGCGCCTGTTGAACCTGAAACAGATTCTCTCCGAATTCCTGCGCCACCGCCGCGAAGTCGTTACCCGACGTACGCTTTTCCGGCTGAAGAAGGCACGCCATGAAGGGCATATCGCCGAAGGCAAAGCGGTCGCACTGTCCAATATCGATGAAATCATCCGGCTTATCAAAGAATCGCCCAACGCGGTCGAGGCCAAAGACAAACTGCTTGCGCACCCTTGGCGCAGCAGCCTCGTTGAAGAAATGCTGACGCGTTCCGGTCTGGATTTGGAAATGATGCGTCCGGAAGGATTGGCTGCAAACATCGGCTTGAAAGAGCAAGGTTATTACCTGAGCGAGATTCAGGCAGATGCTATTTTACGCATGAGCCTGCGAAACCTGACCGGCCTCGATCAAGAAGAAATTGTCGAAAGCTACAAAAACCTGATGGGTAAAATCATCGACTTTGTGGACATCCTCTCCAAACCCGAACGCATTACCCAAATCATCCGCGACGAACTGGAAGAAATCAAAACCAACTATGGCGACGAACGCCGCAGCGAAATCAACCCGTTCGGCGGCGACATTGCCGATGAAGACCTGATTCCGCAACGCGAAATGGTCGTTACCCTGACACATGGCGGCTATATCAAAACCCAGCCGACCACCGACTATCAGGCGCAGCGTCGCGGCGGGCGCGGCAAACAGGCGGCTGCCACCAAAGACGAAGACTTTATCGAAACCCTGTTTGTTGCCAACACGCATGATTATTTGATGTGCTTTACCAATTTGGGCAAGTGTCATTGGATTAAGGTTTACAAACTGCCCGAAGGCGGACGCAACAGCCGCGGCCGTCCGATTAACAACGTCATCCAGTTGGAAGAAGGCGAAAAAGTCAGCGCGATTCTGGCAGTACGCGAGTTCCCCGAAGACCAATACGTCTTCTTCGCCACCGCGCAGGGAATGGTGAAAAAAGTCCAACTTTCCGCCTTTAAAAACGTCCGCGCCCAAGGCATTAAAGCCATCGCGCTCAAAGAAGGCGACTACCTCGTCGGCGCTGCGCAAACAGGCGGTGCGGACGACATCATGCTGTTCTCCAACTTAGGTAAAGCCATCCGCTTCAACGAATACTGGGAAAAATCCGGCAACGACGAAGCGGAAGATGCCGACATCGAAACCGAAATTTCAGACGGCATCGAAGATGAAACCGCCGACAGCGAAAACGCACTGCCGAGCGGCAAACACGGTGTTCGCCCGTCCGGTCGCGGCAGCGGCGGTTTGCGCGGTATGCGCCTGCCTGCCGACGGCAAAATCGTCAGCCTGATTACCTTCGCCCCTGAAACCGAAGAAAGCGGTTTGCAAGTTTTAACCGCCACCGCCAACGGATACGGAAAACGCACCCCGATTGCCGATTACAGCCGCAAAAACAAAGGCGGGCAAGGCAATATTGCCATTAACACCGGCGAGCGAAACGGCGATTTGGTCGCCGCAACCTTGGTCGGCGAAACCGACGATTTGATGCTGATTACCAGCGGCGGCGTACTTATCCGCACCAAAGTCGAACAAATCCGCGAAACCGGCCGCGCCGCAGCAGGCGTGAAACTGATTAACTTGGACGAAGGCGAAACCTTGGTATCGCTGGAACGTGTTGCCGAAGACGAATCCGAACTCTCCGACGCTTCTGTAATTTCCAATGTAACCGAACCGGAAGTCGAGAACTGAAAATCATCTCCCGATGCCGTCTGAAGATTCAGACGGCATTTATTTTATCCCTCATCCGTCATCCAGCTTCTCACAATATAGCGGATTATAGTCAATTAAAAACAAGGGGCTGTCCTAGATAACTAGGGAAATTCAAATT
>NZ_KV815368.1:0-8081 GCF_001814225.1 Neisseria sp. HMSC070F02
GCCTTGTCCTGATTTTTGTTAATTCACTATATCGCGATTTTTCGGCATTTGCCTTTCGGGGCGGCTTGTGTCTCGTGCGTGATGTTGCGTGTGGGAATGTTCGGATTGTCAGAAGCAATATGGGAGAAGATGATGTATGAGATAAAACAGCCTTTTCATAGCGGATACTTGCAGGTGTCTGAAATTCATCAAATTTATTGGGAGGAATCGGGCAATCCCGACGGTGTGCCGGTTATTTTTTTACACGGCGGGCCGGGCGCGGGGGCTTCGCCTGAATGTCGGGGTTTTTTCAATCCCGATGTGTTCCGCATCGTCATCATCGACCAGCGCGGTTGCGGACGTTCGCGCCCGTATGCTTGTGCGGAAGACAATACGACTTGGGATTTGGTGGCGGATATTGAAAAAGTCCGTGAAATGCTGGGTATCGGGAAATGGCTGGTGTTCGGCGGTTCGTGGGGCAGCACTTTGTCGCTGGCTTATGCCCAAACCCATCCTGAACGGGTAAAGGGATTGGTGTTGCGCGGGATATTTTTGTGCAGACCGTCTGAAACGGTGTGGCTGAACGAGGCGGGCGGTGTGAGCCGGATTTATCCGGAACAATGGCAAAAATTTGTCGCGCCGATTGCTGAAAATCGGCGGAACCGGCTGATTGAGGCGTATCACGGATTGCTGTTTCATCAAGATGAAGAAGTGTGCCTGTCTGCCGCGAAGGCTTGGGCGGATTGGGAAAGCTATCTGATCCGTTTCGAGCCGGAGGAAGTGGATGAAGATGCTTATGCCTCGCTGGCAATCGCGCGTTTGGAAAACCATTATTTTGTCAACGGCGGTTGGTTGCAGGGCGATAGGGCGATTTTGAACAATATCGGCAAAATACGGCATATCCCGACTATTATCGTACAGGGGCGGTATGATTTGTGTACGCCGATGCAGAGTGCGTGGGCGCTGTCGAAAGCCTTTCCCGAAGCGGAATTGAGGGTGGTTCAGGCAGGGCATCGTGCGTTCGATCCGCCTTTGGTGGATGCGTTGGTTCAGGCAGTTGAGGATATTTTGCCCCATTTGTTGTAAAAAGTTCCGCATAAAAAAGCAGCTTCTGTTTGGAAGCTGCTTTTGTTTTGAATGGTTTAACGCAGTTCGGAATGGAGTTTGCCCAATAATGCGGATGCGTCTTTGCCGGCATATGCGCTGCCGTCTTTGTTGAGCAGGACGATGCGCGAGCCGTTGGCGACAGGCTCGGCATAGACAATCAGTTCCGGCTGTTCGGCAGGTTTCTCCGCTTTGCCTTTGCCCAGCAGGCGTTTGAACAGGCCGGGTTTTTGTTCGGTAACTGCATTGCTTTCGTTCGGGGCTTTTTGAACCAGGAAAGCGTGGCGTTCGGTGTTTTGACCGACGACGGTCAGCCCGATGCGGTCGAGGGCGAGCGCGGTGCGCCGCCAGTTTCTGCCGTAGTCGCCAAAGACAATCAGGCTTTTGCCTTCGATACGCGCCATTTCGTTGGCGGCGGGAAAGGTAGGTTTTTTTGCCGATGCGTTTTCCGCCTGCTGTCCGTCAACGCCCAAATATTGCATAAAGCGCGTCAGGAAAGCGGCTTCGAGGTTGGGATCGGACGGGGAGGGCTGCCATACGGTCGTGTCTTTGTCTTTGCCGCCGTACACTTCTTTCATGGCTTTGTGGGCGAAGAAGATGTCGGAAACGCCGTTTTTGCCCTGTTCGATACGGACGATGAATTTGTCGCGCTCGCCGGTGGAGTAGATGCCGCCCAAACCGACTGTGTCGAATAGGCGGCGCAAGCTGTCTTGGGGGATTTTGGCACGGTTTTCCGCCCACTCGGTTTCCATTTGTCCGATGGCGGGTTCTTCGGATTTGATGTCGAAGCCGTTTTCCTGCCAAAAGGCTTTCAGGAGCGGCCAGATTTCGGCATGAGACTTGCCGTCGACAACGAGCCAGCGTTGGCTGCCGTCGCGCTCGAGGCGGACACCTTTGACGCTTTTCAATACTTCGGCATCGGCAGGCTGTTGGACGGCGGGTGTGCGGCGTTTTTCCAAATCGCTGGCGCGGACGGCGCCCGAACCGGCAGGCAGGCGGTAGAGGTTGCCTTGGTCGGGGTTGTTCAAATCAGGTGGGACTTCGAGTTTGATCAGGCGGTGCGACCGGCTTTGGTAGTCGAGCTTGGGCTGTTCGGTTTTGCTGCCGGAGCAGGCGGCAAGCCCGATGAGTGCGAGCGCGGCAATGACGGGTTTGATAAGGGTCATCGTGTCATCCTGTGTGATGGATATTAAAGTGTTTGTTGCGTTATGCCGTCCGAACGGTTCAGACGGCATAGTTATATTTAGAGTTGTCCTGAGGCTTTCAGGGCGGCGCGGACTTTTGCCTGTCCGCCTTCCGTCAGCGGAACGAGCGGCAGGCGGACGTGCGGTTCGCATCTGCCCAAGGCGGATACCGCCCATTTCGGCGCGGCGGGGCTGGGTTCGCAGAACATGGTGTCGTAAATCGGAATCAGCCGGTTGTTGAGTTCGCGTGCGAGGGCAATGTCGACTTGCAGCGCGGCGCGGCACATATCGGCAAAGAGCTTGGGCGCGGCGTTGGCGGCTACGGTAATCACGCCGTGTCCGCCGCAGAGCATGAACGGCAGGGCTGTATGGTCGTCGCCGGAAAGGACGGCGAAGCCTTCGGGCGCGCGGTTGATGAGTTCGATGTTGCTGCCGATGTTGCCGCTGGCTTCTTTCACGCCGACGATGTTGGGGATTTCGGCAAGGCGCAGGATGGTTTCGTTGTTCATGCTGACGACGGTTCTGCCGGGTACGTTGTAGAGTATCATCGGAATCGCGGCGGCTTCGGCAACGGCTTTGAAATGGCGGTACATGCCTTCTTGCGAAGGTTTGTTGTAATAGGGGACGACGGAGAGGGTGTAGTCCGCCCCGGCTTTTTCGGCGGCTTGGGAAAGGGCGATGGCTTCGACGGTGTTGTTTGCCCCTGTGCCGGCGATGACGGGGACGCGTTTGGCAACGTGTTTGACGACGGCTTCGATGACGGCGGTGTGTTCTTCGACGGAGAGGGTGGCGGATTCGCCTGTCGTGCCGACGGCGACGATGCCGTCCGTGCCGTTTTCAATGTGCCAGTCGATTAAGTCGCGGAGTTGTTCGTAATGGATGCTGCCGTCTTGATTCATCGGGGTAATCAGGGCAACCAGGCTACCTTGTAACATACAGAACCTTTTATCAGTTGTGGTGTAGGGGGCGGTAATGCTTCCGATTGTAGCCTACTTTACCGCAGGTGTGAAATCCGGCGGGTCCGGGATGAGCGGGGCGGCTTGACGGCGGATGCGTCGGGTTTGTATTTTTGTGTTTGAAATCAGGTTATTGCCTTTTGTAAACGATATTCCGGCGGCGACGGTTCGGAATCTGTTTGCCGGACGGGCGCGTATGCCGTCCGAAATCGAAATTGAAGCGGTATGGCGGATTCGCTACAATCCGCGCTTTGGTTTTTTCAACATTTGAAGCAAGGAAACATTATGAGCGGTCATATGGGAAAAGGGGCGGATGCGCCTGATTTGGTGTACGGTTTGGAGGATAGGCCGCCGTTCGGTAATGCGCTCTTGAGCGCGGTTACCCATCTTTTGGCGATTTTTGTGCCGATGATTACGCCCGCGCTGATTGTGGGCGGCGCGCTGGAATTGCCGGTGGAGATGACGGCGTATCTCGTGTCGATGGCGATGGTTGCGTCGGGTGTCGGCACTTATTTGCAGGTCAACCGCTTCGGGCCGGTCGGTTCGGGGATGCTGTCCATCCAGTCGGTGAATTTTTCGTTCGTTACCGTGATGATTGCGCTGGGCGCAGGGATGAAGGAGGGCGGTTTGACTAAGGATGCGATGATTTCGACGCTCTTGGGTGTATCGTTTGTCGGCGCGTTTTTGGTGTGTTTCTCGGCGTGGCTTTTGCCGTATTTGAAAAAAGTGATTACGCCGACGGTCAGCGGCGTGGTCGTGATGCTCATTGGCTTGAGTTTGGTACACGTCGGTATTACCGATTTCGGCGGCGGCTTCGGCGCGAAGGCGGACGGCACGTTCGGCTCGATGGAAAACTTGGGGCTGGCTTCGCTGGTGTTGCTGATTGTGTTGATATTCAACTGCATGAAAAACCCGCTGTTGCGGATGAGCGGCATCGCGGTCGGTCTGATTGCCGGTTACATTGTCGCGCTGTTTTTGGGCAAGGTGGATTTTTCCGCGCTGCAAAACCTGCCGCTGGTTACGCTGCCCGTACCGTTTAAATACGGTTTTGCTTTCGACTGGCACGCATTTATTGTGGCGGGCGCGATTTTCCTGTTGAGCGTGTTTGAGGCGGTCGGCGATTTGACGGCGACGGCAATGGTGTCCGATCAGCCGATTGAAGGCGAGGAATACACCAAACGCCTGCGCGGCGGCGTGTTGGCTGACGGCTTGGTGTCGGTGATTGCGACGGCTTTGGGTTCGCTGCCGCTGACGACGTTTGCGCAAAACAACGGCGTGATTCAGATGACCGGCGTGGCTTCGCGCCATGTGGGCAAATATATTGCCGTGATTTTGGTGCTGTTGGGTCTGTTCCCCGTTGTCGGACGCGCGTTTACGACGATTCCGAGTCCGGTGTTGGGCGGCGCGATGGTTTTGATGTTCGGCTTGATTGCGATTGCGGGCGTGCGGATTTTGGTCAGCCACGGCATCCGCAGGCGCGAAGCGGTAATTGCGGCAACGTCGGTCGGTTTGGGCTTGGGTGTCGCGTTTGAGCCGGAAGTGTTTAAAAACCTGCCTGTCTTGTTCCAAAACTCTATTTCCGCCGGCGGCATTACGGCAGTCTTGCTGAATTTGGTCTTGCCCGAAGATAAAACCGAGGCGGCGGTCAAGTTTGATACCGACCACTTGGAACACTGATTTTGAAAACGAATGCCGTCTGAAACAGAATCCCTGTTTCAGACGGCATTGTTTTTGAGGCTTACGCTTTTTCGTTTTTTAATACGCGCTGCCGGCGGGTTTCGCTTAATACCATTCCGGCAGACACGGAGACGTTCATGCTTTCGACCGTGCCGAACATGGGTATGGACACCAGCATGTCGCAATGTTCGCGTGTCAGGCGGCGCATACCGTCGCCTTCGTTGCCCATCACCCATGCCGCGCTGTCGGGCAGATCGCAATGGTAAAGGTCGGCGTTGCCGCCCATATCGGTGCCGATGATCCAAATGCCGTATTCTTTCAGCTCGCGCAGGGTGCGGGCGAGGTTGGTTACGGTGATGTAGGGGACGGTTTCCGCCGCGCCGCTGGCGACTTTGCTGACGGTGGCGTTCAGCCCCGCGCTTTTGTCTTTCGGTGCGATGACGGCATGTACGCCCATTGCGTCGGCGGTACGCAGGCACGCGCCGAGGTTGTGCGGATCGGTGATGCCGTCGAGTATCAGCAGCAGCGGCGGTTCGCTTAAGTTTTCCAATACGTCTTCGAGGTGGACGTGGTTTTTGGAGGCATCGATAAATCCGACCACGCCCTGATGGCGCGCACCTTTGCTGATGGCGTTGAGGCGGTCGGCATCGGCAAAATATACGCGGATGTTTTCGTTTGCCGCCTTTTCCAACACTTCGCGCGTGCGTACATCGTTTTTGCCTTCTTGGACATAGAGTTCGACGATGGATTTGGGGTTTTGCCACAATCGGGCGTTGACGGCATGGAAGCCGTAGATAGGTCTTTGGTTTGCCATATGGTGCTTTGTGAAAAGGGTTCAGACGGCATTGTAGCAATTTGCCGGTATGCCGTCTGAAGGGGTTAAAACAGGTAGGCGATGTATTTCACCAACAGGATAAACAAGATGGATACGGCGCAGCCGATTTTGAACGCCGTGCCGACGACAAGCCCCAACAGCGTACCCAAGCCCGCTTTACCTGCCTGAAGCATATTGCGCCGATCGATCAGTTCGCCTGCCGCCGCGCCGATAAAGGGACCGAGTATTAGTCCGGGAAGGGAGAAAAACATACCGATGATACTGCCGACCAATGCGCCGCGAACGGCGAGCTTGCCCGCTCCGGTATATTTTGTCCCCCATATGCCTGCCACATAGTCCGCCAGTATGCCGGCAAGGCTGATGAGTCCGACCGTCCACAAAACGCCCGCGCCGTAGATTTGGTAGCCGCCGGAGTAGGCGAGCAGCCAGGTTCCGGCAAACATCAATGCCAATCCGGGCAGGGCGGGGTAAACGATGCCCGCCGTACCGGCGGCTATCAGGGCGAGGGCGAGGATGACGAGCAAGGCGGTCATAGGTTCAACCTTTTCTTTTGTTTTGGAAAAAACGGCTTAATACGGCGCGGCATTCTTCTTGCAGGATTCCGCCCCGTATGGCGGTGTGCGTATTGAGGCGTTTGTCGGCAAACAGGTTGACGATGCTTCCTGCCGCGCCGGTTTTGGGTTCTGCCGCACCGTAGATCACGCGCCTGATTCGTGCCTGTATCAGTGCGGACGCGCACATGGCGCAGGGTTCGAGGGTGATGTAGATGTCGCATCCGTCAAGGCGGTAGTTTTGCATTTCGCTGCCTGCCTGTGCCAAGGCGTTGATTTCGGCGTGCCGGCTGACATTGCAGTCGGCAATGCAGGTGTTGTGTGCCGATGCGATGATTTTGCCGTCTGAAACGATGACTGCCCCGACGGGTATTTCGCCCATTAATGCGGACAGTTTCGCCTGTTCCAATGCCAAACCCATGAAATGCGCCATTTCGCCTTGCGGGGGAAAGGCGGCGACGGGCGGATGGTTTTTCAACTCGGCAAGCAGGCGGGTTTTATCGTGTTGCGCCATTTCTTGCGGCGGCGTGCCGTCCAGCAGCGACTGAAGCTGCCACAGCGTGCTTTTCGTGAGGGTCAAACCTGATGCCTTCAATAACAAGAAGGTTTGAACCGCGCCGTTTTGCCGCAGTTCTTCGAGCGTACGGATACCGAGCCTGTGTAGGGCGGCGACGGTTTTGGGGGCGAGCGGCGGCGTGGTCAGCATAGTTTATGCGCCGAAAAACCGTTTTGCCGCCTCAATCAGGCGTGTGCATGAATTGCCGTCTGAAAACGGGTCGGTAACGCAGTCTAAAGGTGTTTTGCGCAACCAAGTCAGTTGGCGTTTGGCAAGTTGGCGCGTGGCGGCAATGCCTTTCTCGACAAATGCCGGGAAATCGGTTTTTCCGTCCAGATATTCCCATGCCTGACGGTAGCCGACGCAGCGTATGGCAGGGGAGTCGGCGGTCAGGCTGGGATAGAGGCGGCGCAGGTTTTCTACTTCGCCGATAAAGCCCTGTTCAAGCATCAGGTGGAAACGCAGGGCGATGTTTTCATGCAGGCGGGCGCGGTTTTCGGGAATCAGGGCGGCGGTATGCAAATCGAAGGGGAGCGTATGGGAGGTTGGGCTGCCGAGATGCGTACTCATCGGTTTGCCGGTTAAATAATAAACTTCCAAAGCGCGTCCGATACGCTGGCTGTCGTTCGGTTTCAGACGGCATGCTGTTTCAGGGTCGACTTTTTGCAGGGTGCGGTAGAGGAAATCCAAGCCGTACATTTGTTTTTGTTCGTCCAAGTCGGCACGCAGGCAGGCGTCGGCTTCGGGCAAATCGTTCAAACCTTGGGTCAGGGCGCGGAAATACATCATCGTGCCGCCGACAATCAGCGGATATTTCCCACGCGCCGTGATTTCGCCAATCAGACGCGTGCAGTCTTCGACAAAACGGGCGGCACTGTATGTCTGAACAGGCGTAATGATGTCGATAAGGTGGTGCGGTACAAAGGAACGCTCGGCATGAGACGGTTTCGCCGTGCCGATGTCCATATCGCGGTAAACCAGCGCGGAATCGAGGCTGATGATTTCGACAGGCAAGGTTTCGGCAATTTTGAGGGCGAGCGCGGTTTTGCCGCAGGCGGTCGGCCCGAGCAGGGCAAAGGCTTTCGGGGTCGGCATAACGTTTCAGGTTTGGAAAAATACGGATTATAGCGGAAAGCGTGCCGACGTTATATTTTGGTTTGCGGAAGCACGCCGACGGCAAGGGGGCGTGTTTACCGTATGCCTTTATATAGTGGATTAACAAAAACCAGTACAGCGTTG
>NZ_KV815368.1:8181-40902 GCF_001814225.1 Neisseria sp. HMSC070F02
CTTGTCCTGATTTTTGTTAATCCACTATAAAATTTCAAACCGACGCGCCGGGTTTTCAATATGCCCGTGCCTGCTGCCGCCTTGTCCTCAGGCATCGGCGGCAGCGTCCGATTTTTCGGGGAACGCCCGTCTCGGGCGTATTTAAAGGTTCGGCGGTGCGGTGTTTTCCTGCGGCAAGGCTTCAGACGGCATCTCCGGTGCGTCCGTTAGACAAGGCGTGCGCTTGGGGCGATAATGGCGTTTTGCTTTTTTTGAAAGCCTTGCAATGTCTCGAAACCTGCTTGTCCGTTGGCTTGCCGTCTGCCTCATCCCGTTGGCGACGCTTGCCGTTTTCGCCGCCAATCCGCCCGAAGACAAACTCCAGCATCTGATCAACGGCATCATCCTTGCCTGCGAAGCGACGTTTTTGTTTAAATTCGTCCTTTTCGACACCATCAAGCATCATTTGAAACAAGAGTTTGATTTGAAACGTCAAACTATGTTGCTGTTTATTCCGATTATTTTGCTGATTGTGTATTTGTTCCACTATTTCGGCGCGTTTTAGCTTGTTTCCGTTATTTCTATGAATACTCCTCCTTTTGTCTGTTGGATTTTTTGCAAGGTCATCGACAATTTCGGCGACATCGGCGTTTCGTGGCGGCTCGCCCGTGTTTTGCACCGCGAACTCGGTTGGCAGGTGCATTTGTGGACGGACGATGTGTCCGCCTTGCGTGCGCTTTGCCCTGATTTGCCCGATGTTCCCTGCGTTCATCAGGATATTCATGTCCGCACTTGGCATTCCGATGCGGCGGATATCGATACTGCCCTTGTTCCCGATATCGTTATCGAAACTTTTGCCTGCGACCTGCCCGAAAATGTGCTGCACATCATCCGCCGACACAAGCCGCTTTGGCTGAATTGGGAATATTTGAGCGCGGAAGAAAGCAATGAAAGGCTGCATCTGATGCCTTCGCCGCAGGAGGGTGTTCAAAAATATTTTTGGTTTATGGGTTTCAGCGAAAAAAGCGGCGGGTTGATACGCGAACGTGATTACCGAGATGCCGTCCGTTTCGATACTGAAGCCCTGCGAGAGCGGCTGATGCTGCCCGAAAAAAACGCCTCCGAATGGCTGCTTTTCGGCTATCGGAGCGATGTTTGGGCAAAGTGGCTGGAAATGTGGCAACAGGCAGGCAGTCCGTTGACACTGTTGCTGGCGGGGGCGCAAATTATCGACAGCCTCAAACAAAGCGGCATCATTCCGCAAAACGCCCTGCAAAACGACGGCGATGTTTTTCAGACGGCATCCGTCTGCCTTGTCAAAATCCCTTTCGTGCCGCAACAGGACTTCGACAAACTGCTGCACCTCGCCGATTGCGCCGTCATCCGCGGCGAAGACAGTTTCGTGCGCGCCCAGCTTGCGGGCAAACCCTTCTTTTGGCACATCTACCCGCAAGATGAGAATGTCCATCTCGACAAACTCCACGCCTTTTGGGATAAGGCACACGGTTTCTACACGCCCGAAACCGCATCGGCACACCGCCGCCTTTCAGACGACCTCAACGGCGGAGGGGCTTTATCCGCCACGCAACGCCTCGAATGTTGGCAAACCCTGCAACAACATCAAAACGGCTGGCGGCAAGGCGCGGAAGATTGGAGCCGTTATCTTTTCGGGCAGCCTTCCGCATCCGAAAAACTCGCCGCCTTTGTTTCAAAGCATCAAAAAATACGCTAGAATAGCGCGTTTTACGACAACCGATTTGATTGGAAAATCACAATGAAAACAGCACAAGAACTGCGCGCCGGCAATGTATTTATGGTCGGCAACGATCCTATGGTCGTTCAAAAAACCGAATACATCAAAGGCGGCCGCTCTTCCGCCAAAGTCAGCATGAAACTGAAAAACCTGCTGACCGGCGCGGCTTCCGAAACCATTTACAAAGCCGACGACAAATTCGACGTGGTCATCCTGTCCCGCAAAAACTGTACGTACAGCTACTTTGCCGACCCGATGTACGTCTTTATGGATGAAGAATTCAACCAATACGAAATCGAAGCCGACAACATCGGCGACGCGTTGAAATTCATCGTTGACGGTATGGAAGACCAATGCGAAGTTACCTTCTACGAAGGCAACCCCATTTCTGTCGAACTGCCCACCATCATCGTGCGCGAAGTCGAGTACACCGAGCCTGCCGTCAAAGGCGACACTTCCGGCAAAGTGATGAAAACCGCGCGCCTGGTCGGCGGCACCGAAATCCAAGTGATGTCTTACATCGAAAACGGCGACAAAGTCGAAATCGATACCCGCACCGGCGAATTCCGCAAACGCGCTTGATTTGTTGCATTGAAAAATGCCGTCTGAAAACGTTTCAGACGGCATTTTTTTATCTTCGCCCCAAGTTTGGATTGAAGTAGATGTTTTTTTCGTAAACGACAATACGCGTGATTTTGCCATTTTCGTCAAAATGGATGTCTAAAAACGGTTTGTCGGGATTGCGTTCACGGTTGGACAGCCGGAAGAGTGATTGGTTTTCAAGCATTTCTCCGTGTATTTTCAGATAGCCGGGCAATTGGCCGATGTATTGGAAATTGCCGCCAAGTCCGTTGTTGTGCCGGCTCGAATAGGCAGGGGTTGCCGAAACTTCAAAATAACGCGTGCGTTTCGGCTCCTCGCCTTGTCCGCGGGTTTCTTGACTGCCCTGTATCAGCAACAGCGTCGCTTCTCGGAGGCGGCGTTCCTGTTCCATCAAGGCATCTTGTGCCTGCCGGCTGATCGTGCGCTTTCCGTAACGCAAGTCTTCAATTGCCAGTATGATTTTCTGATGGTAGTCGGGATCTTCAGGGCGGATGTCGGGAAACAGCAGCCGCTGTATGTTGTCATAGCCGCCGCCGGGTAAGCCGAAACGGGTTTCCAGTTCGTGATGGGAAAGGGCAAACAGACAGTCCGAGTCAATGTGTTCGGCGATTTGCTGCATGAGATCGTCAATGCCGGTGGCGGGGTGCAGGTCGGTGCAATTTGACGGCGGCACGCTTTCTGCCTGCTTGACGTTATCAGGGGCGGATGCGGCCGGTTGCAAATCGGTTTGGGGTGCGGAAGACGAAGCGGCGGATGCCGTGGACGAGGCGGCGGATGCGCCGTTTTCTTTCGTTTTATCTTCTTTGCTCGGGGAACACGCGGTCAGCATCATTGCGGCAAGCCATAAGAGAAGTGATGAGGTTTTGTTTTTCATTCTATTGTTTCCAGTATTAAAGAGGCCGTCTGAAAACCTACCGTTTCATTTTTCAGACGGCCTGTTGTTAATAGAACCGAAGAACCTGTTAATGCCGACAAGGTTCTCAATCTGTCTTACCCGACGCGGTAAAATGCAAGGCTGCCCAAAAGGTTGGGGAAATGTTTGACCTGTCTGTTGCCCGTCATCACGGCGCGCTCAAGCACGCGGATGTTGTTTTTGGCGCACAACAAATCAAAGTCTTTGAGCGTGCACCAATGGATATTGGGCGTGTCGTACCAATGGTAGGGCATACGTTCGGAAACCGGCATATGTCCGCCGAGTGCGATTTGGACGCGGTTGCGCCAGTAGCCGAAATTCGGGAAGCTGACAATCGCCTGTTTGGCAACGCGCATCAGGCAGCGCAGGATTTTTTCGGTATTCTGCATCGCTTGGATGGTTTGGCTCAACACAATCACATCAAAACTTTGATCGTTGAATGCGGTTAAACCTTCTTCCAAATCGGCTTGGATAACATTTACGCCGCGCGACATCGCGGCGATGACGCTATTTGTGTCGATTTCGATGCCGTAGCCGCTGCATTTTTTGTGTTCGACCAATGCGGCAAGCAGTTCGCCGTCGCCGCAGCCCAAGTCCAAGACGCGGCTGCCTTCGGGTATCCGGTCGTAAATCAGTTGCAAATCATCGCGCAGGTTCATTGCTGACATTCCTTATAAACGTTGTTCATATAGGCGGCGACCGCACGCATATAGGCTTCGTCTTCCATTAAAAAGGCATCGTGCCCGTGTGCGGATTTGACTTCGATATACTGCACGGATTTTTGGGCGGCAATCAGTGCCTTGACCAGTTCGTGCGAACGTTCGGGTGCGAAACGCCAGTCGGTGCTGAAGCTGGCGACAAAGAATTTCGCTTTCACATTTTGCAGGGCGCGGGTCAGGCTGTCGCCGAAATCTGCCGCCGGATCGAAATAGTCCAAAGCCTTGGTCATGAGCAGGTAAGTGTTGGCGTCGAACCGTCCGACGAATTTGTCGCCCTGATAGCGAAGATAGGATTCCACTTCAAATTCAACACCAAAGCCGTATTGATAACCGTTGGAACGCAAATCGCGTCCGAATTTTTTGCCTAAACCGTCTTCGGCAAGATAAGTGATGTGTCCCATCATGCGGGCAATCCGCAAGCCCCGTGCAGGAACGGTATTGTGGCTGCGGTAATGTCCTTCATTGAAATCAGGGTCGGTCAAAATTGCCTGACGCGCCACATCGTTAAACGCGATATTTTGCGTGGACAGTTTCGGCGCAGACGCAATCACCAAAGCATGGCGCACACGCTCGGGGTAGGAAATCGTCCACTGCAAAGCCTGCATGCCGCCCAAGCTGCCACCGACAATCGCCGCCCATTGTTCGATACCGAGATAGTCGGCAAGCGCGGCTTGGGATTTTACCCAGTCCTTCACCGTAACCACCGGAAAATCCGCGCCGTATTCCCTGCCCGTTTCAGGATTAATCGACAAAGGCCCGCTGCTGCCGTCGCAGCCGCCCAGATTATTCAAACCGACCACGAAAAAACGTTCCGTATCAATCGGTTTGCCAGGTCCGACCATATTGTCCCACCAGCCCGTATATTTATCTTCCGCCGAATGCCTGCCCGCAACATGATGGTTGCCCGACAGCGCGTGGCAGATTAAAACCGCATTGTTTTTTTCAGCATTCAGCTCGCCGTAGGTTTCAATCATCAGATCGAAACGCGGCAAAGTTTTACCGTTTTCCAAAACCAGCGGCATCTCAAACGGAATTTTTTGGGGCATTACAATGCCCACCGAGGCATTTTGACTCATATCCTGTTCCAACAAATGCGGCGAAAAGCGTTATTATATCGCAAACGGCATGACTTTTTGACACGGTCGGACAAGCAGCCGGACGCGTTTGACCCTCATCCGCCGCACACGAATCATACTTTTTCAGACGACCTCCACCGCTTCCCGACATGATAGGCAGACTTTTCCGTATTTTTTTCTTTTTCGCACTTGCCGCGTTGATTATCAACCGCCTTTTCAGCCGCAGGCAAAAACGCGCCCTGCGCGAAGTCGCCGAAATCAGCGCATGGGTACTGCTCGGTGCAGCCGCCGCGATGCTGTTTTGGTATCTGTTTATGCTGTATTTCAAACACATTCCGGATTCGTATTGACGGAAAAAATGCCGTCTGAAACGCATTTTTCTGTTTCAGACGGCATATTTGATGAAAAGGGCTTGCGGTAGGAGGTGCTTTATAGTGGATTAACAAAAACCAGTACGGCGTTGCCTCGCCTTAGCTCAAAGAGAACGATTCTCTAAGGTGCTGAAGCACCAAGTGAGTCGGTTCCGTACCATTTGTACTGTCTGCGGCTTTGTCGCCTTGTCCTGATTTTTGTTAATCCACTATACAACCGAAGCAGGAAGGGCAGGGAGTCAGCGTTGGCGTGCTTTAAAACGCGGATTGCTTTTGCAGATGACGTAAACTTTGCCCCTGCGTCTGACGATTTGGCAGTCGCGGTGGCGTTGTTTGGCGGTTTTGAGTGAAGACAGAACCTGCATTATTTGTCCTTTCTAAACGATGACATGACGGATTGGAAACGTTGGTTGAATTTGCTGGCACGGCCTTCGGTGTTGACGTTGCGCTGTTTGCCAGTATAGACGGGATGGGATGCGGAAGAAGTATCCAGCGAAAACAGCGGATATTCTTTGCCGTCTGTCCAAACCATCGTTTTTCCGTGTGTTTCGGCGCAAGAACGAATCAACCAGCCTTCATTGGCGCTGCTGTCGAAAAAAAGGACGGTTCGATAATTGTCAGGATGAATATTCGGTTTCATATATCGCCTTAGTTGAATTGTTATAACATAACAAACTTTATCATAAATTAGAAGGCTTGTACAAGGAAATTTAACTATTTTTGTAATATATTAGAAATTTTCATGATAAATCTGAAAATTTTGAAATTGACTCATGTTTGGCGCAACTTTATTATGTTGCCTGAAACATCATATAAAAGATAATAAAAGGTACGCAGCCATGAATTACGCAAAAGAAATCAATGCGTTAAATAACAGTCTTTCTGATTTGAAAGGCGACATTAACGTTTCGTTTGAATTTTTCCCGCCGAAAAACGAACAAATGGAAACGATGCTGTGGGACTCCATCCACCGTCTGCAAACCCTGCATCCCAAGTTCGTATCCGTAACTTACGGCGCAAATTCCGGCGAACGCGACCGCACGCACGGCATCGTCAAACGCATCAAACAGGAAACCGGCTTGGAAGCCGCGCCGCACCTGACCGGTATCGACGCTTCTCCCGACGAATTGCGCCAAATTGCCAAAGATTATTGGGACAGCGGCATCCGCCGCATTGTCGCCCTGCGCGGAGACGAGCCGGCCGGTTATGAGAAAAAACCGTTTTACGCCGAAGACTTGGTTAAGCTATTACGCTCCGTCGCCGACTTCGACATCTCTGTAGCAGCATATCCCGAAGTGCATCCCGAAGCGAAATCCGCACAAGCCGACCTGATTAATTTGAAACGCAAAATCGATGCGGGCGCGAACCACGTCATCACCCAATTCTTCTTCGATGTGGAACGCTACCTGCGCTTCCGCGACCGCTGCGTGATGTTGGGTATCGATGTGGAAATCGTCCCCGGTATTTTGCCTGTTACCAACTTCAAGCAGCTCGGTAAAATGGCTCAAGTAACCAACGTCAAAATCCCAAGCTGGCTGTCGCAAATGTATGAAGGTTTGGACGACGACCAAGGTACGCGCAATCTGGTGGCGGCAAGTATCGCCATCGATATGGTCAAAGTCCTGTCCCGCGAAGGCGTGAAAGATTTCCACTTCTATACGCTTAACCGCAGCGAGCTGACTTACGCCATCTGCCATATTTTAGGTGTGCGCCCTTAAAGCCGAAAACGGCTTCAGACGGCATCCAGGGCCGTCTGAAAAGCAAAACGCCGCCCCATCCGAGCCATTCTGATTTACAATACCGGCCGATTCGGATTGAACCGGTCCTTACAAAATCCAACTGGAGAGTTCAACATGACAACATTACATTTCTCAGGCTTCCCGCGTGTCGGCGCCTTCCGCGAATTGAAATTCGCACAAGAAAAATACTGGCGCAAAGAAATCAGCGAGCAAGAATTGCTGGCTGTTGCTAAAGACTTGCGCGAGAAAAACTGGAAACACGAAGCTGCTGCCAACGCTGATTACGTTGCTGTAGGCGATTTCACTTTCTACGATCACATCCTCGACCTGCAAGTTGCTACCGGTGCCATCCCTGCCCGCTTCGGCTTCGACAGCCAAAACCTGTCTTTGGAACAATTCTTCCAACTGGCGCGTGGTAACAAAGACCAATTTGCTATCGAAATGACCAAATGGTTCGACACCAACTACCACTACTTGGTGCCTGAATTCCACGCCGATACCGAATTCAAAGCCAACGCCAAACATTACGTTCAACAGTTGCAAGAAGCCCAAGCTTTGGGCCTGAAAGCCAAACCGACCATCGTCGGTCCGCTGACCTTCCTATGGGTGGGTAAAGAAAAAGGCGCAGTCGAATTCGACCGCCTGAGCCTGTTGCCTAAACTGCTGCCTGTTTACGTTGAAATCCTGACTGCTTTGGTTGAAGCCGGTGCCGAGTGGATTCAAATCGACGAGCCTGCTTTGACTGTTGACCTGCCTAAAGAATGGGTAGAAGCATACAAAGACGTTTACGCCACTTTGAACAAAGTAAGTGCCAAAATCCTGTTGAGCACTTACTTTGGTTCTGTTGCCGAACACGCCGCATTGTTGAAATCCCTGCCTGTTGACGGCCTGCACATCGACTTGGTACGCGCTCCCGAGCAACTGGACGCGTTCGCCGACTATGACAAAGTCCTGTCTGCCGGCGTGATTGATGGTCGCAACATTTGGCGCGCCAACCTGAACAAAGTTTTGGAAACTGTTGAGCCTCTGCAAGCCAAACTGGGCGACCGTTTGTGGATTTCCAGCTCTTGCTCTCTGCTGCACACTCCATTTGACTTGTCAGTTGAAGAAAAACTGAAAGCCAACAAACCCGACTTGTACTCTTGGTTGGCATTTACCCTGCAAAAAACCCAAGAATTGCGCGTTCTGAAAGCCGCATTAAATGAAGGCCGTGATTCCGTTGCCGAAGAACTGGCCGCTAGCCAAGCTGCTGCCGATTCTCGTGCCAACAGCAGCGAAATCCACCGTGCAGACGTTGCCAAACGCCTGGCTGATTTGCCTGCCAACGCAGACCAACGCAAATCTCCATTTGCCGATCGTATCAAAGCGCAACAAGCATGGTTGAACCTGCCTCTGCTGCCGACTACCAACATCGGTTCTTTCCCGCAAACTACCGAAATCCGCCAGGCACGCGCCGCCTTCAAAAAAGGCGAACTGTCTGCCGCCGATTACGAAGCCGCGATGAAAAAAGAAATCGCCTTGGTGGTTGAAGAGCAAGAAAAACTGGACTTGGACGTACTGGTACACGGCGAAGCCGAGCGTAACGACATGGTTGAATACTTCGGCGAATTGTTGAGCGGTTTTGCATTCACCCAATACGGCTGGGTACAAAGCTACGGCTCACGCTGCGTTAAACCACCGATCATCTTTGGTGACGTAAGCCGTCCTGAAGCCATGACCGTAGCTTGGTCTACTTACGCACAAAGCCTGACCAAACGCCCGATGAAAGGCATGTTGACCGGCCCTGTAACCATTCTGCAATGGTCTTTTGTCCGCAACGATATTCCTCGCTCTACTGTATGCAAACAAATCGCACTGGCCCTGAACGACGAAGTATTGGATCTGGAAAAAGCCGGCATCAAAGTCATCCAAATCGACGAACCTGCCATCCGCGAAGGCCTGCCTTTGAAACGTGCCGATTGGGATGCCTACCTGAACTGGGCTGGCGAATCCTTCCGCCTGTCCTCTACTGGTTGCGAAGACAGCACTCAAATCCACACCCATATGTGCTACTCTGAGTTCAACGACATCCTGCCTGCGATTGCTGCAATGGATGCGGACGTCATCACCATCGAAACTTCACGTTCCGACATGGAACTCTTGACCGCGTTCGGCGAATTCAAATACCCGAACGACATCGGCCCGGGCGTTTACGACATCCACAGCCCGCGCGTACCGACTGAAGCTGAAGTGGAACATCTGTTGCGCAAAGCCATCGAGGTTGTACCGGTTGAACGTCTGTGGGTTAACCCAGACTGCGGCCTGAAAACACGTGGCTGGAAAGAAACTCTGGAACAACTCCAAGTGATGATGAACGTAACCCACAAACTGCGTGCCGAACTGGCTAAATAAGCAGGGATAACGTGATCAGATGCCGTCTGAATACTTTTCAGACGGCATTTCTGTTTTCAAATGAGCGTAGGGGAGTTTCTAAGAATTTTTCTCAAATAAGACTTGTTTTTTTTAGGCATGGCTTTATATACTGCAAGAAGTTGGTCGAGGTTGGTAATTAATAGTTTTGAATAATTAATATTATTTGAACTATAAATTATACAAATCGACTTATTCGGGGTAGAATGCCCAGCGATTCACAATCATTTCTTAAACCTATCTATTAAGGAGCTCAAAATGGCTTTGCAAGATCGTACCGGTCAAAAAGTACCTTCCGTAGTATTCCGCACCCGCGTCGGCGACACTTGGAAAGATGTGTCTACCGATGATTTGTTCAAAGGCAAAAAAGTAGTCGTATTCTCTCTGCCTGGCGCATTTACTCCGACTTGCTCTTCTTCCCATTTGCCACGTTACAATGAATTGTTCGGCGCGTTCAAAGAAAACGGCGTTGATGCAATCTACTGCGTATCTGTAAACGATACTTTCGTAATGAACGCTTGGGCTGCCGAAGAAGAATCTGACAACATCTACATGATTCCTGATGGCAACGGCGAATTTACCGAAGGCATGGGTATGTTGGTCGGTAAAGAAGACTTGGGCTTCGGCAAACGCTCTTGGCGTTACTCCATGCTGGTTAACGACGGCGTGGTTGAAAAAATGTTCATCGAGCCTGAAGAACCGGGCGATCCGTTCAAAGTATCCGATGCAGATACTATGCTGAAATTCGTTGCTCCTGATTGGAAGGCTCAAGAGTCTGTGGCAATTTTCACTAAACCAGGTTGTCAATTCTGCGCCAAAGCCAAACAAGCTTTGCAAGACAAGGGTTTGTCATACGAAGAAATCGTATTGGGCAAAGATGCAACCGTTACTTCTGTACGCGCCATTACCGGCAAGATGACTGCTCCTCAAGTCTTCATCGGCGGTAAATACATCGGCGGCAGCGAAGATTTGGAAGCTTACTTGGCTAAAAACTGATAGCTGTTTGCTTAAGGCGGTTTGATTAAACTGTCTGATATACCGGATAGAGTTATTCGGGCGGTTCTACACTGCCGCTCCGAATAACTCTATATTTATAAGAGAATTTGGATATTGTTGCACTCAATCGAAATTTTGTTTTTATTTATCTGAATGATGTTTTTGATTGGGAAAATATTTAAATGCCGTCTGAAACCGATATGTTCTGTGTCGGCAATGTTTCAGACGAAAACGGAAGGACAAAGATTATGAAAAAAATTCAAGCGGATGTCGTCGTACTCGGCGGCGGTACTGCCGGTATGGGTGCGTTTCGCAATGCCCGTTTACATTCGGATAATGTTTACCTGATTGAAAACAATGTGTTCGGCACAACCTGCGCGCGCGTGGGTTGTATGCCTTCCAAACTCTTGATTGCCGCCGCAGAGGCGCGCCACCACGCATTGCATACCGACCCGTTCGGCGTGCATTTGGACAAAGACAGCATCGTCGTCAACGGTGAAGAGGTCATGCAGCGCGTTAAATCCGAGCGTGACCGTTTTGTCGGCTTTGTCGTTGCCGATGTGGAAGAGTGGCCTGCCGACAAGCGCATTATGGGTTCGGCTAAATTTATCGACGAGCATACCGTCCAAATCGACGAGCATACTCAAATTACGGCAAAAAGTTTCGTGATTGCTACCGGTTCGCGTCCCGTCATCCTGCCGCAATGGCAGTCTTTGGGCAATCGTTTGATTATCAACGATGACGTTTTCTCATGGGATACGCTGCCTAAGCGCGTTGCCGTGTTCGGGCCGGGTGTTATCGGTTTGGAACTGGGTCAGGCATTGCACCGTTTGGGCGTGAAAGTTGAAATTTTCGGTTTGGGTGGCATCATCGGCGGCATTTCCGACCCCGTCGTTTCAGACGAGGCGAAAGCCGTGTTCGGTGAAGAATTGAAACTGCATTTGGATGCTAAAACCGAGGCCAAACTCGACGCAGACGGCAATGTAGAAGTCCATTGGGAGCAGGATGGCGAAAAAGGCGTATTTGTTGCCGAATATATGCTGGCAGCCGTAGGCCGCCGTCCGAACGTTGACAATATCGGTTTGGAAAACATCAATATCGAAAAAGATGCGCGCGGCGTACCCGTTGCCGATCCGCTGACTATGCAGACCAGTATTCCGCATATCTTTATTGCGGGCGACGCGTCCAACCAACTGCCCCTGCTGCATGAAGCCGCCGACCAAGGCAAGATTGCCGGCGATAACGCAGGCCGCTACCCGAATATCGGCGGCGGTTTGCGCCGCAGCACCATCGGCGTAGTGTTCACCAGTCCGCAAATCGGCTTTGTCGGTTTGAAATACGCGCAGGTTGCCGCGCAATACCAAGCCGACGAATTTGTCATCGGCGAAGTATCGTTCAAAAACCAAGGCCGCAGCCGCGTGATGCTGGTAAACAAAGGCCATATGCGCCTGTATGCCGAAAAAGCCACCGGCCGCTTCATCGGCGCAGAAATCGTAGGTCCGGCCGCCGAACATTTGGCGCACCTGTTGGCTTGGGCACATCAAATGAAGATGACCGTTCCGCAAATGCTGGATATGCCGTTCTACCATCCCGTTATCGAGGAAGGTTTGCGTACCGCGTTGCGCGATGCCGATGCGAAATTGAAAGCCTGACCGATATGGCAAAACAATGCCGTCTGAAATTTTTTCAGACGGCATTTTGTTTTTGGGGATGGGGTCGGATGCTGATACCGTGTCGGGAAGGGGGCGGCAAAACTAAAAATCTTTCTTTTAATCTGCTGTTTCCACGCGTGTTTGTCAAAATCTATCAGTTTGTTTTTAAAATACACTGTTCAAAATGGGATAAAACAGGTAAATTAACGTTTATGTAACCCAGTGTAGCAATGGGTTTACGGTTTTTGAGTCGATATATAACTACAGAGGAATTGACTATGTCTGCCAAACCGCGTCCTGTTTATCTGGATTTGCCGAACATCCGTCTGCCGATACCCGGGATAGTTTCCATCCTTCACCGCATCAGCGGGGTCGGGCTGTTTATTATGCTGCCTTTCCTGCTGTATTTCCTGTCCGGTACCCTGAGTCAAGAGTCTGCATTTGAAACTTACCGTGCCATTGTTTCCCATCCTTTGGTCAAGCTGGTTTTAATCGGTGTATTGTGGGCTTATCTGCACCATTCTCTCGCCGGTATCCGCTTTTTATTTTTGGATGCGCACAAAGGCCTTGAGCTGAATACTGCGCGCAATACCGCTAAAGCCGTATTTGCTTCTGCATTGGTTTTGACTGTCGTTTTGGGAGCGTTGTTATGGTAGAACGTAAATTGACCGGTGCCCATTACGGTTTGCGGGATTGGGCGATGCAACGTGCGACCGCGGTTATTATGTTGATTTATACCGTTGCACTTTTAGTGGTTCTATTTGCTCTGCCTAAAGAATATTCGGCATGGCAGGCATTTTTTAGTCAAACTTGGGTAAAAGTATTTACCCAAGTGAGCTTCATCGCCGTATTCTTGCACGCTTGGGTGGGTATCCGCGATTTGTGGATGGACTATATCAAACCCTTCGGCGTGCGTTTGTTTTTGCAGGTTGCCACCATCGTCTGGCTGGTCGGCTGCTTGGTGTATTCAATTAAAGTAATTTGGGGGTAAGTATGGGTTTTCCTGTTCGCAAGTTTGATGCCGTGATTGTCGGCGGTGGTGGTGCAGGTTTACGCGCAGCCCTCCAATTATCCAAATCCGGTCTGAATTGTGCCGTTTTGTCTAAAGTGTTCCCGACCCGTTCGCATACCGTAGCGGCGCAGGGCGGTATTTCCGCCTCTCTGGGTAATGTGCAGGAAGACCGTTGGGACTGGCACATGTACGATACCGTGAAAGGTTCCGACTGGTTGGGCGACCAAGATGCGATTGAGTTTATGTGCCGCGCCGCGCCTGAAGCCGTAATTGAGTTGGAACACATGGGTATGCCTTTTGACCGTGTGGAAAGCGGTAAAATTTATCAGCGTCCTTTCGGCGGCCATACTGCCGAACACGGTAAACGCGCGGTAGAACGCGCCTGTGCGGTTGCCGACCGTACAGGTCATGCGATGCTGCATACTTTGTACCAACAAAATGTCCGTGCCAATACGCAATTCTTTGTGGAATGGACGGCACAAGATTTGATTCGTGATGAAAACGGCGATGTCGTCGGCGTAACCGCCATGGAAATGGAAACCGGCGAAGTTTATATTTTCCACGCTAAAGCTGTGATGTTTGCTACCGGCGGCGGCGGCCGTATTTATGCGTCTTCTACCAATGCCTATATGAATACCGGCGATGGTTTGGGTATTTGTGCGCGTGCAGGTATCCCGTTGGAAGACATGGAATTCTGGCAATTCCACCCGACCGGCGTGGCAGGTGCGGGCGTGTTGATTACCGAAGGCGTACGCGGCGAGGGCGGTATTCTGTTGAATGCCGACGGCGAACGCTTTATGGAACGCTATGCGCCGACCGTAAAAGACTTGGCTTCTCGCGACGTTGTTTCCCGCGCGATGGCGATGGAAATCTACGAAGGTCGCGGCTGCGGTAAAAACAAAGACCATGTCTTACTGAAAATCGACCATATCGGCGCAGAAAAAATTATGGAAAAACTGCCGGGCATCCGCGAGATTTCCATTCAGTTCGCCGGTATCGATCCGATTAAAGACCCGATTCCCGTTGTGCCGACTACCCACTATATGATGGGCGGTATTCCGACCAACTACCATGGCGAAGTTGTCGTTCCTCAAGGCGACGAATACGAAGTGCCTGTAAAAGGTCTGTATGCGGCAGGTGAGTGCGCTTGTGCTTCCGTACACGGTGCGAACCGCTTGGGTACCAACTCCCTGTTGGACTTGGTGGTATTCGGTAAAGCTGCCGGCGACAGCATGATTAAATTCATCAAAGAGCAAAGCGACTGGAAACCTTTGCCTGCGGATGCGGGCGAGCTGACCCGCCAACGTATCGAGCGTTTGGACAATCAAACTGATGGCGAAAACGTTGATGCATTGCGCCGCGAATTGCAACGCTCCGTACAACTGCACGCCGGCGTGTTCCGTACTGATGAGATTCTGAGCAAAGGCGTTCGAGAAGTCATGGCGATTGCCGAGCGTGTGAAACGTACCGAAATCAAAGACAAGAGCAAAGTGTGGAATACCGCGCGTATCGAGGCTTTGGAATTGGATAACCTGATTGAAGTGGCGAAAGCGACTTTGGTGTCTGCCGAAGCACGTAAAGAATCACGCGGTGCGCACGCTTCAGACGACCATCCTGAGCGAGATGATGAAAACTGGATGAAACATACGCTGTACCATTCAGATACCAATACCTTGTCCTACAAACCGGTGCACACCAAGCCTTTGAGCGTGGAATACATCAAACCGGCCAAGCGCGTTTATTGATGCGTTTTCAGACGGTCTTCGCCTCAAAGGTCGTCTGAAATCTAACCATACCCACATTGAACTGCTTGAATTTATAATACAAAATCATTGGGCAGTTGATGAGAAAAGGAACACTTCTCATGGAAAAAATGAGTTTTGAAATTTACCGTTACAACCCGGATGTTGATGCCAAGCCTTATATGCAGCGTTACGAGTTGGAATTGGAACCGACCGACGTGAAACTTTTGGATGCTTTGGTACGCCTGAAAGCACAAGACGATACCTTGTCTTTCCGCCGCTCCTGCCGCGAAGGCATTTGCGGATCGGACGGTATGAACATCAACGGCAAAAACGGCTTGGCGTGTTTGACCGATCTGCGTGGCTTGAAACAGCCAGTTAAAATCCGTCCTCTGCCAGGTCTGCCTGTTATCCGCGACCTGATTGTGGATATGACCCAGTTCTTCAAACAATACCATTCCGTCAAACCTTATGTTGTCAACGATAATCCGATTGATGCGGACAAAGAGCGTCTGCAAACTCAGGAAGAGCGTAAAGAGTTGGACGGTTTGTACGAGTGTATTTTGTGCGCCTGCTGTTCGACTGCCTGCCCGTCATTTTGGTGGAACCCTGATAAATTCGTTGGTCCGTCCGGTTTGCTGAATGCTTACCGTTTCATTGCGGACAGCCGTGATACCATCACTAATGAGCGTTTGGATAATCTGAACGACCCATACCGTTTGTTCCGTTGCCACACCATTATGAACTGCATAGACGTATGTCCTAAACACTTGAATCCGACCCGAGCCATCGGTAAGATTAAAGAGATTATGTTGAAACGGGCCGTTTAAGAAATGATGGTTTTTGACGATATTGCCAAACGGAAAATCCGTTTTCAAACCCGCCGGGGATTGTTGGAATTAGATTTAATCTTCGGCAGGTTTATGGAAAAAGAATTCGAGCATTTGAGCGATAAAGAGCTGTCCGAGTTTTCCGAAATCCTTGAATTTCAAGATCAAGAATTGCTTGCCTTGATTAACGGGCATTCGGAAACGGACAAAGGGCACCTTATCCCGATGCTTGAAAAAATCAGACGGGCATGAGGCATCTGAAATCTGCCTGCAGGCAGATTTCAAAATGCAAAAGCCGTCTGAAGGCAAAGAACGTGCTGCGGATGCAGTAACGTGGGTTATAACTTGCAAAGGAGCAATAATATGTCCAAATCAATCAAACTCAACGTACCGGGTCAGGCAGGTTTGGAGCTGCCGGTATTGGAAGCCAGCATCGGGCACGATGTGGTTGACATTCGGGGGCTGACAAAAAATACAGGTTTGTTTTCCTTCGACCCCGGATTTGTTTCAACCGCAAGCTGTGAGTCTAAAATTACTTACATCGACGGCGATCAAGGCTTGCTTTATTATCGCGGATACCCCATCGAGCAGCTGGCCGAAAAGTCCGATTATTTGGAAGTCTGCTACCTGTTGATTTACGGCGAACTGCCGACTCCCGAGCAAAAGGCAGAATTTGACAATACCGTCCGCCGCCACACGATGGTGCATGAACAGCTGACTTGGTTCTTCCGGGGGTTCCGCCGCGACGCGCATCCGATGGCGATGATGGTCGGCGTGGTCGGCGCACTGTCTGCGTTCTACCAAGACAGCTTGGACATTAGCAATCCCGAACACCGCAAAATCGCGATTTACCGCCTGATTTCTAAAATCCCGACCATTGCGGCAATGTGCTACCGCTATTCAAACGGTCTGCCGTTCAATTATCCGAAGAATAATCTTTCTTATTCCGAAAACTTCCTTCATATGATGTTCGCCACGCCGTGTGAAGACTACAAACCCAATCCCGTTTTGGCACGCGCGCTCGACCGCATCTTTATTTTGCATGCCGACCACGAGCAAAACGCCTCAACTTCAACCGTCCGTCTGGCAGGGTCTTCGGGTGCGAACCCGTTTGCCTGTATTGCTGCCGGTATCGCCTGCCTGTGGGGTGCTTCGCACGGCGGTGCGAACGAAGCCGTGTTGAAAATGTTGGACGAAATCGGCGATGTGTCTAATGTTGCCGCATACATGGAAGGTGTGAAACAACGCAAATACCGTCTGATGGGCTTCGGTCACCGCGTGTACCGCAATATGGATCCGCGTGCCAGCATTATGCGCGAAACCTGCTATGAAGTTTTGAAGGAATTGGGCTTGGAAGACAGTCCGAAATTCAAACTGGCGATGGAATTGGAACAGATTGCGCTGAAAGACCCGTTCTTTATCGAACGCAAACTGTATCCAAACGTCGATTTCTATTCCGGCATCGTCCTGTCCGCGCTGGGCATCCCGACCGAAATGTTTACCGTCATCTTCGCCCTGTCGCGCAGTGTAGGTTGGATTTCGCACTGGCACGAGATGATTAGCGATCCTTCGCTGAAAATCGGCCGCCCGCGCCAGCTTTATACCGGTTCGGAACGCCGCGATTATGTGCCGCCAGGCGAGAGGTAACATACATTAATATATTGTCAAACAGGCAATATCAGAGAACCGGATTGTTTCCCGAATCCGTCTGATTGTAGTCGGATGAAATCAAGACAAGCAATCCGGTTTAAAATAGGGTAGAATAAAATGTCTTTTCAGACGGCATCAGTTTAGCCGTCAGGACGCGGACTTCTACCCTTTGTTTATATTTTAAAGAAAAGAGCGCACGCCATGATGGACGAAAAACTCAATTTCTCTTACCTGTTCGGTTCGAACGCACCCTACATTGAGGAATTGTACGAGGCTTTTTTGGAAAACCCCGATACGGTTGATGAAAAATGGAAGCAGTATTTCACCGATTTGAGCAAACAGCCGGGGACGGTTGCTGTCGATGTCGCACACACACCGATTCGCGAATCATTTGTTACTTTGGCGAAAAAGAAAATTGCATCTGCCGTTGCGGGCGGTGCGGATGAGGCAATGCTGAAAAAGCAAGTCAGCGTTTTACGGCTGATTTCTGCCTATCGTATCCAAGGCGTGGGTGCAGCCCAACTTGATCCGCTCAAACGTATCCCCCCGCGCGATATTGAAGCCCTCGATCCGAAATTCCACGGTCTGTCTGATGCCGATATGGCGCTTCAATTCAATATGGGCGAGGGCGATTTTGCCAATCGCGGCAAACTGCCTTTGTCCCAAATCATCAGCAACCTCAAACAAACCTACTGCGGCCACATCGCATTGGAATATATCTATATTCCCAATACCGAAGAGCGCCGCTGGGTACGCAATTATTTTGAAAGCGTATTGTCCACACCGCATTACAATGCCGATCAAAAACGCCGTATCTTGAAAGAGATGACTGCTGCCGAGACTTTGGAACGTTATCTGCATACCAAATATGTCGGTCAGAAACGTTTCGGTGTCGAAGGCGGCGAAAGCGCGATTGCCGGTTTGAACTACCTGATTCAAAACGCCGGTAAAGACGGCGTGGAAGAAGTCATCATCGGTATGGCGCACCGTGGCCGTCTGAATGTTTTGGTGAACATTTTGGGCAAAAAACCCGGCGATTTGTTTGCCGAATTTGAAGGTCGTGCCGAAATCAAACTGCCCAGCGGCGACGTGAAATACCATATGGGCTTCAGCTCCGATATTGCTACCCCGCACGGCCCGATGCATGTTTCTTTGGCGTTCAACCCGTCCCACTTGGAAATCGTCAATCCGGTAGTGGAAGGTTCTGCACGCGCCAAGCAAAAACGTTTGGGCGAAAACGGCCGCGATAAAGTCTTGCCCGTATTGATTCACGGCGACTCCGCATTTATCGGTTTGGGTGTCAACCAAGCGACATTCAACCTGTCTAAAACGCGCGGTTATACCACCGGCGGTACGGTTCATATCGTCATCAACAATCAAATCGGCTTTACCACTTCCGATATCCGCGATACCCGTTCAACCGTACACTGTACCGATATCGCAAAAATGGTTTCCGCTCCGGTTATCCATGTGAACGGCGATGATCCTGAGCGTGTTTGCTTTGCCATCCAAGCCGCTTTGGATTACCGCAAAAAATTCCATAAAGACATCGTGATCGACGTTGTCTGCTACCGTAAATGGGGCCACAACGAGGGCGACGATCCGACCTTGACCCAACCGATGATGTACAAAAAAGTATCGCAACACCTGGGTGCGCGTGCTTTGTACACCGAGCAACTGATTGCCGAAGGCGTGGTAACCCAAGCCGAGGCTGACGGTTACATCCAAGCCTACCGTGATGCTTTGGATAAAGGCGAACACGTCGAGCAAACAACGTTGAGCAACTTCCAACGCACACAAATTGACTGGAGCAAATACCAAGGTAAAGATTGGCGCGAACACATCGAAACCGGTTTGCCTGCCGCGGATATTGAGCGTCTTACCGAGAAATTTACCGCCGTACCGGAAGGCTTTGCCCTGCATCCGACTGCAAAACGTGTGATTGAAGCGCGTAAAGCCATGGCATCCGGCAAACAAGCCATCGACTGGGGTATGGCCGAAACCTTGGCATACGCAAGCCTTGTAACCAAAGGTCATGGCGTGCGTATCTCCGGTGAGGACTCCGGGCGCGGTACATTCTCACACCGTCATGCAGTATTGCACGATCAAAAACGTGAAAAATGGGATGACGGTACTTATGTTCCTCTGCGCCATATGGGCGAAGGTATGGGCGAGTTCTTGGTTATCGACTCCATTTTGAACGAAGAAGCCGTGATGGCGTTCGAGTACGGCTTTGCCTGCTCCGCGCCTGACAAGCTGACCATTTGGGAAGCTCAATTTGGTGACTTCGCCAACGGCGCGCAAGTGACTATTGACCAATTCCTGTCTTCAGGCGAAACCAAATGGGGTCGTTTGTGTGGTCTGACCACCATCCTTCCGCACGGCTACGACGGTCAAGGTCCCGAGCACTCTTCTGCACGCGTAGAACGTTGGTTGCAACTGTGTTCTGAGAACAATATGCAAGTCATCATGCCGTCTGAAGCGTCGCAAATGTTCCACCTCTTGCAACGTCAAGTCTTAGGTTCATACCGCAAACCGCTGGTAATTTTCATGTCCAAACGCCTGTTGCGATTCAAAGGGGCAATGAGCCCGCTGGAAAACTTCACCGAAGGTTCGACTTTCCGTCCAGTTATCGGCGATACCGCCGAACGCGCAAGCAACGACAGCGTGAAACGCGTGGTATTGTGTGCCGGTCAGGTTTACTATGACTTGGAAGCCGGTCGAGCCGAACGTAAACTGGAAGATGATGTCGCTATTGTCCGCGTTGAGCAGCTGTATCCGTTCCCATACGACGAGGTTAAAGCCGAACTGGCGAAATATCCGAACGCAAGATCTGTGGTTTGGGCACAAGAAGAGCCGAAAAACCAAGGCGCGTTCTACCAAATCCGCCACCGCATCGAAGACGTTATCAGCGAAGAGCAAAAACTGTCTTATGCCGGTCGTCCAAGCAGCGCATCGCCTGCAGTGGGCTACTCAAGCAAACACATTGCTCAATTGAAACAATTGGTTGAAGACGCTTTGGCATTGTAAGCCAAGTAGCATTCCGTCTGAGGCTGCTCAGGCGGAACACCCATATGCAGAATGAAAAACACACAACAGGCCGTCTGAAAGGGCCATTGGAGACACAAAATGATTATTGATGTAAAAGTACCTATGCTGTCTGAAAGCGTATCTGAAGGCACGCTCTTGGAATGGAAGAAAAAAGTTGGCGAAGCAGTTGCCCGTGACGAAATCCTGATCGATATCGAAACGGACAAAGTGGTTTTGGAAGTACCTTCTCCACAAGCCGGCGTATTGGTTGAAATCGTAGCGCAAGACGGTGAAACCGTTGTTGCCGACCAAGTTTTGGCACGTATCGATACCGCTGCTACTGCCGCTGCTGAAGCACCTGCCGCCGCTCCTGCCGAAGCTGCCCCGGCCGCCGCTCCTGCTGCTGCACAAAACAACGCCGCTATGCCTGCCGCCGCCAAACTGGCTGCAGAGAGCGGTGTTGACGTGAACGCATTGCAAGGTTCCGGCCGTGACGGTCGCGTATTGAAAGAAGACGTACAAAATGCCGCTGCCAAACCTGCCGCAGCCGCAGCCCCTGCCGGCGCACGTCCTGAAGAACGCGTACCAATGAGCCGCCTGCGTGCCCGTGTTGCAGAACGCCTCTTGGCTTCTCAACAAGAAAACGCCATTCTGACTACATTCAACGAAGTCAACATGAAACCAATCATGGACTTGCGTGCGAAGTACAAAGAAAAATTCGAGAAAGAACACGGCGTGAAATTGGGCTTTATGTCCTTCTTCGTTAAAGCCGCTGTCGCCGCCCTGAAAAAATACCCGGTTGTGAATGCTTCTGTTGACGGCAAAGACATCGTGTACCACGGCTACTTCGACATCGGTATCGCGATTGGCAGCCCACGCGGTTTGGTTGTGCCAATCCTGCGCGATGCCGACCAAATGAGCATTGCCGACATCGAACAAGCAATTGTTGATTACGCGAAAAAAGCCAAAGATGGCAAAATCGCTATCGAAGATCTGACCGGCGGTACATTCAGTATTACCAACGGCGGTACTTTCGGTTCTATGATGTCTACCCCGATCATCAACCCGCCTCAATCTGCGATTTTGGGTATGCATGCCACTAAAGAGCGCGCTGTGGTTGAAAACGGTCAAGTTGTTGTCCGTCCAATGATGTATCTGGCTCTGTCTTACGACCACCGTATCATCGACGGTCGCGAAGCTGTATTGACCTTGGTAGCCATTAAAGACGCGTTGGAAGACCCGGCCCGCCTGTTGTTGGATCTGTAATCGTTTCAGACGGCCTTTTATTTGTTAATGAAAAGGCCGTCTGAATTTTTATAGTGGATTAAATTTAAACCAGTACGGCGTTGCCTCGCCTTGCCGTACTATTTGTACTGTCTGCGGCTTCGTCGCCTTGTCCTGATTTAAATTTAATCCACTATATTTAGATGTAGCGTAATGTAGTATCGTGCTACAATAGGCTCAACGAACGATTGAGGCCGTCTGAAACATTTGATTCGAATGAATCGGCAGATATGGACTTTCAGACGGCTTTTTCTTAAAACCATCAAAACGCAGTCATTCAAAATAAAAAAGAAACGAAAAGTATCGTTTTTATTTTGAGATACTGCTAAAAGCAAAGGATGACACGATGTCTCAATATGATGTAGTAGTGATTGGTGCAGGCCCGGGCGGATACGTTGCCGCCATCCGTGCCGCACAACTGGGTTTCAAAACTGCCTGTGTCGATGCAGGCGTTAACAAAGCAGGCAATGCCCCTGCATTGGGCGGTACTTGCTTGAACGTAGGCTGTATCCCTTCTAAAGCCCTGTTGCAATCCAGCGAACATTTCCACGCAGCGCAACACGAGTTTGCCGAACACGGTATCACTGTCGGCGACGTAAAATTCGACGCGGCCAAAATGATTGAGCGCAAAGATGCCATCGTGACCAAACTGACCGGCGGCGTGAAATTCCTGTTCCAAAAAAACAAAGTAACCAGTCTGTTCGGTACGGCTTCCTTTGCTGGTAAAAATGGCGATGCTTACCAAATCGAAGTCGATAACAAAGGCGAGAAAACCGTTATCGAAGCCAAACACGTCATCGTAGCCACCGGTTCCGTACCGCGTCCGCTGCCACAAGTCGCTATCGATAACGTGAACGTATTGGACAACGAAGGCGCATTGAACCTGACCGAAGTACCTGCCAAACTCGGCGTGATCGGTTCCGGCGTGATTGGTTTGGAAATGGGTTCCGTATGGAACCGCGTGGGTGCAGAAGTTACCATTCTTGAAGCTGCGCCGACCTTCTTGGCTGCCGCCGACCAACAAATCGCCAAAGAAGCCTTCAAATACTTCACCAAAGAGCAAGGCTTGAGCATCGAATTGGGTGTAAAAATCGGTGACATTAAATCTGAAGGCAAAGGCGTTTCCGTT
This sequence comes from Neisseria sp. HMSC070F02, assembly GCF_001814225.1. Taxonomy (NCBI): domain Bacteria; kingdom Pseudomonadati; phylum Pseudomonadota; class Betaproteobacteria; order Neisseriales; family Neisseriaceae; genus Neisseria; species Neisseria sp. HMSC070F02. The sequence goes on from NZ_KV815368.1 coordinate 31,069, forward strand.
GCTTACGAAACTGCTGCCGGCGAAGCCAAAACCGAAGTATTCGACAAACTGATCGTTGCCATCGGCCGTATTCCAAACACCAAAGGCCTGAACGCGGAAGCCGTAGGCTTGGAAAAAGACGAGCGCGGCTTTATCAAAGTGGACGGCGAATGCCGTACCAACCTGCCTAACGTATGGGCAATCGGCGACGTGGTTCGCGGCCCGATGTTGGCACACAAAGCCAGCGACGAAGGCGTTGCCGTTGCCGAGCGCATTGCCGGTCAAAAACCGCATATCGACTTCAACAACGTACCGTTCGTGATTTACACCGACCCTGAAATCGCTTGGGTGGGTAAAACCGAAGAGCAGCTCAAAGCCGAAGGCGTGGAGTACAAAAAAGGTACTTCAGGTTTCGGTGCAAACGGTCGCGCATTGGCAATGGGCAAAGCTAAAGGTACGGTTAAAGTATTGGCAGATACCAAAACCGACCGCATCTTGGGCGTACACATGATTGGCCCGGTTGTCAGCGAATTGGTTACCGAAGGCGTGACTGCGCTCGAATTCTTCGCCAGCAGCGAAGACATCGCCCGCATTATCCATGCCCACCCAACCTTGTCCGAAGTGGTTCACGAAGCTGCATTGGCGGCCGACAAACGCGCTTTGCACGGTTGATAGACATTAAGGCCGTCTGAAATTTTTCAGACGACCTTAATGCCTTCGACAAATTGAATGTTCCGAGAGCTCCGTTTTCTGATTTATAATTCCGTCAGACAAACAAACAGCATTTACATTCGTTATGAACAAAGAAATAGTCGGTATTTTCTTTATACCGATGGGCATCATCAGCATGTGTATGGCCGCATTGTGGCAGATGTATGTGATGATGACCGAAACTTATACGCTCAACCGTTTCAAAGATAAAGAATTGGTTTGGCGCGTGGCATTGTTGTTTATCAGTTTCAGCCTTGCCGTTTATCTGCTCTGTCCGAATTCGCGTAAAAAAGGCATCGTCTTTTTTATTCTCGGGGGAGGCGGTGCAGCCATGTATCTGCTGGCGCGGATGTGGTTGCCTTTCAGCAAGTGAAACGACGATTTTCCGACCGCCGAAAGGTAGTCTGAAACGCACGGGCTTGCCATTTGGAGGCAAACTCGGGGCATTCCACTAATCTAAAGGAGAAATCCATGAATTTACACGAGTATCAGGCTAAAGAACTGCTGGCTAGCTACGGTTTGCCCGTACAAGGCGGTATTTTGGCACACAACGGCGAAGAAGCCGCTGCAGCTTACGACAAATTGGGCGGCAAATTCGCTGTTGTCAAAGCACAAGTACATGCCGGCGGCCGCGGTAAAGCGGGCGGCGTAAAAGTCGTTAAAAGCCGCGAAGAAGCTAAAGAAGTGGCTGAAAGCCTGATTGGCACCAACTTGGTAACTTACCAAACCGATGCCAACGGTCAACCTGTCAACAGCGTTTTGGTTTGCGAAGATATGTATCCGGTTCAAACCGAGCTGTACTTGGGCGCAGTGGTTGACCGTTCTACCCGCCGCGTTACATTCATGGCTTCTACCGAAGGCGGTGTGGAAATCGAAAAAGTTGCTGCCGAAACTCCAGAAAAAATCTTCAAAGTAACCGTTGATCCGCTGGTCGGCCTGCAACCTTGCCAAGCTCGCGAAGTTGCCTTCCAACTGGGCTTGAAAGACAAACAAATCAACGAGTTCGTCAAACTGATGACCGGCGCGTACAAAGCGTTTGTCGAAAACGACTTCGCCCTGTTTGAAGTCAACCCGCTGGCAGTTCGCGAAAACGGCGCACTGGCTTGCGTGGACGGCAAAATCGGCATCGACAGCAACGCGCTCTACCGCCTGCCAAAAATCGCTGAATTGCGCGACAAATCTCAAGAAAACGAACGTGAACTGAAAGCTTCTGAATTCGACCTGAACTATGTTGCCCTAGAAGGTAATATCGGCTGTATGGTTAACGGTGCCGGTTTGGCGATGGCCACCATGGACATCATCAAACTGAAAGGCGGCCAACCTGCCAACTTCTTGGACGTTGGCGGCGGCGCAACCAAAGACCGCGTGGTTGAAGCGTTCAAACTGATTTTGGAAGACAAATCCGTTAAAGGCGTATTGATCAACATCTTCGGCGGTATCGTACGTTGCGACATGATTGCGGAAGCCATCGTGGCAGCCGTTAAAGAAATCAACGTCGACGTTCCTGTCGTTGTTCGTTTGGAAGGTAACAACGCCGAACTCGGCGCGAAAATCCTGAACGAATCAGGCCTGAAACTGACTTCTGCAGACGGCCTGAATGACGCAGCCGAAAAAATTGTTGCAGCCGTAAACGCCTAAGGAGAAAAGAATGAGCGTATTGATTAATAAAGACACCAAAGTATTGGTTCAAGGTTTCACCGGTAAAAACGGTACTTTCCACTCCGAACAAGCTCTGGCTTACGGCACTAAAGTTGTCGGCGGCGTTACCCCGGGCAAAGGCGGTCAAACCCACCTGAACCTGCCTGTATTCAACACCATGAAAGAAGCGGTTAAAGAAACCGGCGCGGATGCATCTGTAATTTACGTTCCCGCTCCGTTTGTGTTGGATTCTATCGTTGAAGCCGTTGATTCAGGCGTAGGCTTGGTCGTTGTGATTACCGAAGGCGTGCCTACTCTGGACATGCTCAAAGCCAAACGTTATTTGGAAACCAACGGCAACGGTACCCGCTTGGTCGGCCCTAACTGCCCGGGCGTGATTACTCCGGATGAGTGCAAAATCGGTATTATGCCGGGCCACATCCACACTCCGGGCCGCATCGGTATTATTTCCCGTTCCGGTACATTGACTTACGAAGCCGTGGCACAAACCACCAAACTGGGCTTGGGTCAATCAACCTGTATCGGTATCGGCGGCGACCCGATTCCTGGTATGAATCAAATCGACGCACTGAAACTCTTCCAAGAAGACCCGGATACCGACGCCATCATCATGATCGGTGAAATCGGCGGTACTGCGGAAGAAGAAGCAGCCGAATACATCCAATCCAACGTAACCAAACCTGTTGTAGGTTACATTGCTGGTGTTACCGCTCCTAAAGGCAAACGTATGGGCCACGCCGGTGCGATTATTTCCGGCGGTAAAGGTACTGCCGAGGAAAAATTCGCCGCTTTCGAAAAAGCCGGTATCGCTTACACCCGCAGCCCTGCCGAGTTGGGCACTACCATGCTGGAAGTGTTGAAAACAAAAGGTTTGGCATAATCAGGTTTGACAACTGATTGAACATCAAATGCCGTCTGAAACCGGAAATCAGGTTTCAGACGGCATTTTGTTTGTCATTTCAAAAAGAGGCAGCCTCAACATACCCACATTATTTTTTGCCCTTTGAGGCAGTCAGAATATTTATCGGTCAAACAGGAGCAAACCCGTAAGTCAGGTTGCACACGCCTTGTTTGAAGTCCGGGAATGGATAAGTATCGCATTTGAAAAGACTAATATTATTTTTTGCGGGATTCTGTTTTAGCACGCGACATTCTTTGTTTGATAGGATTGGAATGGATGTAGTCCGCACGATGCTGCAAATCCGTTTCATCGCGCACGGTGTGTTCGTAAAAACACCGTTGCCAAATACCGCGTTCGTGCCGCCGCTGTTTGCTGGCAGACAGGTTTTCGGCATGAGGGAAATGTGCGGAGAATTTGGTTTTAATCAGCCGCCAGCGCAGGGAATAATCCGCATCGTCGGGTGGCAGCGTCCAAATGGCGTGGATATGGTTCGGCAGCACGCATACGGCGACGGTTTCAAAGGAATATTGTTTTTGCACATCCATATAAGCTGCCCGCGAAGTCGATATGTTCGACAAGCAGGCGCGATTTCGGGGCGGAGGGTTTGACAGTGAAACAGAATGTGCCGCCGGCAATGAAGTTTCTGCGATAACGCGACATAGGATTTTTGTTTGTGGTTTGGGTGTTGGAGAAGGAATGGTTTGTTGTTTTTAGGTTTTAGCTTTGTTAAATTTGACGTTTTCAGACGATATCGGAGGTCGTCTGAAAGCGCTAGCTTCAACGAAGTTAAAAATTGAAACGGCAAACCGTCAATCAAGCAGCAACCGCGTGCGTACCGCATATACCCTACACGTTGGTTTTGAAGTCTCGTTTGATTCATAGGCAGGGTGTGTAGCGTAGTCACGCACGCGGTTAATTGAGTATGCAGGCTACGGCTTGCTACACGTTGGTTTCGAAGTTTCGTGTGATTCACGGGTTGATAAGATTTAATTCCCTTTCTAATTCTATCAATGAATCGTATATATTAATTAGAACTTGTTTATAATAAGATGGTGCTTGAAATTGTTGTGTTACTCCAGCTGTGGAAGTGTGCGCACAATCATCTCGAGCTTTTTTTAAGGATTTAGTAGTATTTTTCAGTAAGTCTAGATAACCTCCATTTTGTTTTAAATTATTCTCAATAGTCTCTACGTTAATTAAGCCTACAACAATAATTAAAAGATTTCTTATGTTAGAACTGTAATTTGCTCCCCACGTATTTTTTATTTTTTCTTCGAAATACTTGAGATTATCTGAATTTAGTTTACTCTGTGAATAATGGATCAAAAGTTCATCAATAGTCTCCTCTAACCACCCACTTAACTCCAATATTGCTAACTTTGAATAATAAACTTGATCAGCTGGATTATTCTGATAAAGGCTATCTAAGTTATTAAGTGTCTGTTCTATTAAAATTTTATCCATGTTTATACCTAGTGTTGCTTAAGAAAAACAATTAATAGATGCACGTATCCTATTTTTTACTTTGTCCTTATTAGATAAGCCCTCCTTTAGACTATCAATGCTATATTCTGGTAAGTTTCTAAAATTATCAAATAGCATTTTAATTTCTTCATTTTCTTTATTTTTTAAATAATCTAAATTTTTTGCAACACCAATCAATAAACCTTCAAGAAATGTTTTTCCAAAATTAGATGATGAATAGTGATCAAAAATTTTTTCATAAATAAAATTGACTGTGCGTAAATATAATTCTTTCATAGATTCAGCCTCATTTTCATCTAAATAAATTTTTTCAAACATCATATCATTTAGAAACTTAGCCAAACTCCCATTGTAATCATCTAAATTATAGTAAAAGGAGAAAAATCTTAATATCATTTCTTCATTAGCAAACCGTTTTTTCTTTTTAAATAATCTTATTGTTTCTTCAGAATTAGCCAATTCTTTAAGAAGTTTATTGAATGATCCATTATAAATACAATTTCTTATTTCTTGATTATTTAATCTAACTCCACCTGAATTCAGTCGATGAAAAATAGTAAATAAATATTGATTGTGCTCTTTTTTTGAGTAATCACATCTGATCACTGTTATAGGAATTACTACATTTTGTACGCGTTCAAATAATTCTTTTTCCCTAGTTTTGATTGTATAAACAGTTTTTCCAGCAAGTCTTTGATCAATATCCTCAAGCTTTGAAAGTTTCCATTCATCATCAGACAAAAAATTGATAATACTGTTTAGACGTTGTAAGCCATCTATAACTAACCGTTTATCTGTTTTATAATCGTAACTAATACATAAACTAGGAATTGGAAGTTGCTTCGTTAAACTGTCAATAAACCTTGTTTGGTCTAGAGTGGACCAAACGATATCTCTCTGGAAATCAGGCTGAATATTTAATTGGCCTGAAGAATGCAAACGTAATAAATCTGCACATGATCTTAGTTCATTGAAAGCAACAATATCAGATGGAGGGATATTATTTACATCACTTTCAAACATTTGTTCTTCTTCAAGTTTTTTTAATTTGTTATCAATCATTTTAGATACTCCATAAAATTTAAGATTTACATATTTATTAGGAGAATACTTTTCAAATACTTCCCAGTATAACTCCCCTTAACTTTCGCTACTTCTTCTGGGCTACCTGAAGCAATAATTTTACCACCTCCATCTCCCCCTTCCGGCCCCAAATCCACAATATAATCAGCCGTTTTTATAACGTCAAGATTATGCTCGATAATCACAATCGAGTTGCCTTTGCCTTTCAGATGACCTATGACTTCCAGCAGCAGGGCGATGTCGGCGAAGTGCAGGCCGGTGGTGGGTTCGTCGAGGATGTAGAGTGTTCTGCCGGTGTCGCGTTTGGAGAGTTCCAAAGCAAGTTTGACGCGCTGGGCTTCGCCGCCGGAGAGGGTGGTGGCGGATTGGCCGAGACGGATGTAGCCTAAGCCTACGTCCATCAAGGTTTGCAGTTTGCGCGATACGGTGGGGACGGCGTCGAAGAATTCGCGGGCTTCTTCGACGGTCATGTCGAGGACTTGACTGATGTTTTTGCCTTTGTATTGGATTTCGAGGGTTTCGCGGTTGTAGCGTTTGCCGTGGCAGACTTCGCAGGGGACGTACACGTCGGGCAGGAAGTGCATTTCGACTTTAATCACGCCGTCGCCTTGGCAGGCTTCGCAGCGGCCGCCTTTGACGTTGAAGGAGAATCTGCCGACGTTGTAGCCGCGTTCGCGCGAGAGGGGTACGCCGGCGAAGAGTTCGCGGATGGGGGTGAACAGGCCGGTGTAGGTGGCGGGGTTGGAGCGCGGGGTGCGACCGATGGGGGATTGGTCGACGTTGATGACTTTGTCGAGGTGTTCGAGGCCGCGGATGTCGTCGTATGGGGCGGGTTCTTCTTGGGCGCGGTTGAGTTCGCGGGCGGTGATTTTGGCGAGGGTGTCGTTAATCAGGGTGGACTTGCCGCTGCCGGATACGCCGGTGATGCAGGTAATTAAACCGAGCGGCAGTTCGAGGGTAACGTTTTTGAGGTTGTTGCCGCGCGCGCCTTTGAGGACGAGCATTCGGCCGGGATTGACGGGCGTGCGTTCAGACGGCACGGCAATGGATTTTTTGCCGCTGAGGTATTGTCCGGTAACGGAGTTTTCGCATTTGGCGACGTTTTCGGGGGTATCGGCAATCAGTACGTTGCCGCCGTGCTCACCCGCACCCGGGCCCATATCGACGACGAAATCGGCTTCGCGGATGGCGTCTTCGTCGTGTTCGACTACAATCACGCTGTTGCCTAAATCGCGCAGGCGTTTGAGGGTGGCGAGCAGGCGGTCGTTGTCGCGCTGGTGCAGGCCGATGGAGGGTTCGTCCAAAACGTACATCACGCCGGTCAGGCCGCTGCCGATTTGGCTGGCGAGTCGGATGCGCTGGGCTTCGCCGCCGGAAAGGGTTTCGGCGGAGCGGGAGAGATTCAGGTAATCCAGCCCGACGTTAATCAAAAAGCCGAGCCGCTCGGTGATTTCTTTGAGGATTTTTTCGGCGATTTGTTTTTTGTTGCCGTCCAAATCCAGCGTTTCAAAGAATCGGTGGGTTTTGGTCAGCGGCCAGGCGGAGACTTCGTGCAACGGTTCGCCGCTGACGTAAACGTAGCGCGCTTCTTTGCGCAAACGTGCACCGCCGCAGCTCGGGCAGGCGCGGTGGTTTTGGTATTCGCGCAATTTTTCGCGCACGGTTTCGCTGTCGGTTTCGCGGTAGCGGCGTTCGAGATTGGGAATGATGCCTTCGAAGGCGTGGCTGCGGTTGAAGGTGGTGCCGCGTTCGGATAGGTAGGTGAAATCAATGACTTCCTTGCCCGAACCGTGCAACACGACTTTTTTGATTTTTGCAGGTAGGGTTTCCCAAGCAGCCTGCACATCAAAACCGTAATGCCGTGCCAGCGACTGAATCATTTGGAAATAGAACTGGTTGCGTTTGTCCCAGCCGTCAATCGCGCCCGAAGCCAGCGACAATTCGGGGTGGGCGACCACTTTTTCGGGGTCGAAGAAATTGGTGTTGCCCAAGCCGTCGCAAGTCGGGCAGGAACCCATCGGGTTGTTGAAGGAAAACAGGCGCGGCTCTAATTCTGGCAGGCTGTACGAACATACGGGGCAGGCGAAACGCGCGGAAAACCAATGTTCTTCGCCGCTGTCCATCTCCATCGCCAGCGCGCGCTCGTTGCCGTGGCGTAACGCGGTTTCAAAACTTTCCGCCAGCCGCTGCTTGATGTCCGCCTTCACTTTCACGCGGTCGATGACCACGTCGATGTTGTGCTTGATGTTTTTTTCCAGCTTCGGCACTTCGTCAAGCTGATAGACCTCGCCGTCCACGCGCACGCGCGCAAAACCCTGCGCCTGCAAGTCGGCAAAGAAATCGACAAACTCGCCCTTACGCTCGCGTACCGCCGGCGCCAGAATCATCACGCGCGTGTCTTCCGGCAGTTTCAATACGGCATCGACCATCTGCGATACGGTTTGGCTGGATAGCGGCAGATTGTGTTCGGGGCAATACGGCGTACCGACGCGGGCGTACAAAAGGCGCAGATAGTCGTGGATTTCCGTTACCGTGCCGACGGTGGAACGCGGATTGTGGCTGGTGGATTTTTGCTCGATGGAAATCGCGGGCGACAGACCTTCAATCAAATCGACATCGGGTTTGTCCATCATCTGCAAAAACTGCCGCGCATAGGCGGAAAGGCTCTCGACATAACGGCGTTGACCTTCGGCATATAAAGTATCAAATGCCAGCGACGATTTGCCGCTGCCCGACAATCCTGTTACCACCACCAGCTTGTGGCGCGGAATGTCCAAATCGATGTTTTTCAAATTATGCGTGCGCGCGCCGCGTATGCGGATGGTGTCGTTGTCGTGCGAATGTTGGGGACGATGGTTGCACATAATGGATGCCGCCTGAAAAATAAAGGAAAACCGATATTGTAGCACTTTCTCGGATGCCGTCTGAAGCCGCGTTCAGACGGCATTTGTCGGCGGAACGCGGCGGATTCCGCTATAATGGCGGCAATTTTAACTCGCTTGAACAAAAGGATGACAAATGAACCGTCTTTACCCCCACCCGATTATCGCCCGTGAGGGCTGGCCGATTATTGGCGGCGGTTTGGCTTTGAGCCTGCTGGTGTCGATATGTTGCGGCTGGTGGTCTTTGCCGTTTTGGGTGTTTACCGTATTTGCATTGCAGTTTTTCCGCGACCCTGCGCGTGAGATTCCGCAAAATCCTGAAGCGGTGTTGAGTCCTGTTGACGGCCGTATCGTGGTGGTCGAGCGCGCACGCGATCCGTATCGTGATGTCGATGCTTTGAAAATCAGTATTTTTATGAACGTGTTCAACGTGCATTCGCAAAAATCGCCTGCCGATTGTACGGTAACGAAAGTGGTCTATAACAAAGGCAAATTCGTGAATGCGGATTTGGACAAAGCCAGCACGGAAAACGAACGTAATGCGGTGTTGGCGACTACGGCTTCCGGTCGTGAAATTACTTTTGTTCAAGTGGCCGGTTTGGTGGCGCGCCGTATTTTGTGCTACACCCAAGCAGGTGCGAAACTGTCCCGCGGCGAACGTTATGGCTTTATCCGCTTCGGTTCGCGCGTGGATATGTATCTGCCTGTCGATGCGCAGGCGCAAGTGGCGATTGGCGATAAAGTAACCGGCGTAAAAACTGTATTGGCGCGTCTGCCGCTGACTGCGCCGCAAATCGAATCCGAGCCTGAATCTGAGCCAGCTTTACAAACTGCTTCGGTTGAAACAGCGGCAAACCCATCTGCCGAACAACGGCAAATTGAAGCAGCGGCGGCTAAGATTCAGGCGGCTGTGCAAGATGTGTTGAAAGATTAATTTTGCGAACTGAAATAGAAAATATCAGTACCATCATTCACACGAATGAGGAAGTTTGGTTTTTTGAATTTTTGCTAATGTTCACACCGTCATTCCCACGAAAGTGGGAATCTAGAAACGTAACGTTACGACGATTTATCGGAAACGACTGAAACCGGACGGACTGGATTCCCGCCTGCGCGGGAATGACAACTCATTAG
>NZ_KV815369.1:0-5009 GCF_001814225.1 Neisseria sp. HMSC070F02
GGGAGGGAAAGGAATTTTGCAAAGGTCTCGGGCTTTAATTGCGGCAAAAATAGACCAAGCGGAGATTTCTGATTCAGAAAAAAGCTGGCTGAAAAAAGAATTAGGGAAAATCAAGGACACTGCATTAAGTACGCTTACGGAAAATGCAATTAATGCTATCCCTGCCGCCACCCTCATTACTCTTTTAAAAAAATTTGTCGGCCTCTAACCAAACTTCTTCTCCACTTCCACCCCAAACGGCTCCAATACCTCCACAAAGGCAGGCAAATGTTTGGGGTGTTTTTCTTGCACAAACGCCATCAAGAACTCAATCAATTCCAAAGCCGTCGCCAGTTTTGACGTTTCCGGCATCACACGCGCATTGGCCGATACGGTTTTCGTAAACGCATCGGCCAGGCTGGCCAACAGCTTGGCGCGGTCGGACGGGGGCAAATCTTCGGTACTCGAATCCTGCAGCATCGTCATCGTGCTGTTGTACTGCACCATAAAACCGGCCAACATCGCACGGCTCAAGTCTTCAATACCGCCGTCGGCCAAAGTGTAGGAGGCGCGCATCTTATCCCAGTCGTCGCCTTTTTCCTTATCCGCACGTTTCCACGCACGCGCAGTGGTCTGCGGGATTTCGCACATCAAGGCCGCCGTTTCCAAAGTTTGCTCGCCGCTCACATAGAGCCGGCGTAACTTTTCACGGATTTCTTGCGGGTGAGCCATAATTACAGTCCCATTTTCGCTTTAAGCAATTCCCAGCCGACCGTAATCACGCCGCCGCCCAGTGCGCCGAATGTAATGGCCGTGCGTTTCGTGTCTTGGCGGATTTGCGCAATTTCCGCCTGCATTTCTTTCTGATTTTTCAGCGTTTGATCAGTCTTGTTTTCAATACGCGCCAAGGCTTCTAAAATCGGGTCGCTCATGATTTGTCTGCTTTCCTGTCCAGTTTTTCGTTTACTTTTTCCAACTTGTTTTCGATGCGCTCCAAAGACGCTGCGATATTTTTGCGGTCGGCTTGGGCATCCTGCTTGGTGTGGTACGAGAGCTTGACCGCATGCAGCTCCTCTTTCAGGTCGTCGATACGCTTGTCCGCTTCTTTCAGACGGCCTGAAATGCCGTTGACCCAAAACCAAAATGCCGCCGTCGCAATCGGCCACAGGGTTCTGAAACCAAATTCAAAGTCCATTTAAAACCCCTTTAAACCGGCACATCGCCGAATACGATACGGACGGCGTAACCGTCAGGGCGATTGCTGGCAATCTCCAGTCCATCACCATCATTACAAACACAGTAATACGCCCCCAAAGTTTGCCAAACCGCACGTTTAAAGGTGTCATAGTTCGTAATTGGATATTCAAGGTGAAACGTCGTCTGAAAATCCTTATCCATGCGTACCGCGTACTCAATGCCTGCCTTATCCAACAGATCGGAAACATGAATGACAAACGGCTCTTGCTCGCGTGCGCGGCTTAAGCCCAATTCCAAATCGGCATGGCGCACAGCCAACTGACGTTCAACTAATTCACGGTAGGTCATTCTTTGATACCCATTAAATATTTTGTCCGCTTGTACAATTTCTTAACCCACGAAATATTTACAAATGTATAAACCTTTGCTACAACTTCGCCGTCATAGTGCGCATTTTCTCGTGCAGCCCGAAATTTCGCCCTGGCTTCTTCAGGGTTGTCCGCCCAAATGCTCAATGACCAGGACTTGCCGTTAAAGCGGTAAGAAAACGTGTACTCATTCATAGGAGAAACCTTATGTATTTTGAAATCTATAAAGACGCAAAAGGCGAATACCGTTGGCGTTTGAAAGCAGCCAACCATGAAATCATCGCTCAGGGCGAAGGCTACACCAGCAAGCAAAACTGTCAGCACGCAGTCGATTTGCTGAAAAGCACTACCGCCGCTACCCCTGTAAAAGAGGTATAAAATCCGCTTTCACCCTCAGCCCGCGCCCTACGCGGGCTTTTTTGTCAGTTTCCGACTTTGCGGGAGTGATTGCCCGCCCAGTCGCGCCAAGCCTGATTTTGATTTTCCAGTTCGGCAACATAGCCGCCAAACTCGGCGGCGTGTTCCAACAGCGTGGCCGTCTTGCCGTCTTTCGGCGGATTCGGGCGCACCGGCGCGACCATCAACGCGGCAGGCGGTGTCGGCAAGACCGCCTTTTCGACAACCTTAATTTCCGTAGCCGAGGGCGCGGTTGTAGAGCTGCAGGCCGTGATGGCCAAAGCCGTCAATACAACCGCCGCCTGCATTTTTACGGTCTTGAGTAAGGACATTTTCGATTTCCTTTTTATTTTCCGTTTTCAGACGGCTGACTTCCGCCTGTTTTTTCGCCAAAGCCATGCCGACAGCGTGCGCCTTGACTTCATATTTTTTAGCTTCCGCACGCGCCTGTTCCAGCTCGCGTGCATAGTTTTGAGCCGACAACAGCAGGGCTTGCGCTTTGTCTTTTTCCATCTTGTCAATGACCGCCTGCTGCTTCGCAAAAGCCGACTTGTAGCCTTGATGGTGCGACACCGCCAAGAGCGTGCCGACAAGCGCGATGATGGCAATCGGTTGCCAGTTATTCGCCAGCAGTTTCACGAGATTCATTCTCGACCTCCTGACGTTTGACGCTGACCAACGAACGCGCCACCGCATAGCCGCCGACAATGCCCAAATACACCGCCCAAATCTCCGCCGACGGGTCGGGCAGCATCACAAACTTAACCGTCCCCGCCGCGCAGGCAACGTTTGCCCACAGTTTCGAGTGCGACACATTGCCTGTCGCTGGGTTTTTAAAAATATCCAAAATACGCATTGCTATTCCACACTTTTGGTTTGCAGGTGCCGTTTCAGCATTTCCTGATAATTGGCCAGTTCGCCCTCCGCAAATTCAAACGCCGCCAAGTCTGCCTGTTCGCTTGCCTCACGGCTTTTGGCCGACCACAGCCCAATCATCTTTTCGTAAAACGCAACCTGTCCCATGATTAACGACGATTCTTGCGTTTGCGCGCCGCGCGTTTCGCGGCTGCCACGCCTGAGTTTCTTAAATTTGGGCGTGGATAGGTGTGTATCGGACGAACATTTGGCATCTGTATAAGTGCGCGGTTTACCTGCTCATTACTAGGATTTTCTCCAATCAATTTTGTAAGAAAATAGGAAGCAGCTTCTTTCAATTTACCAATAATATTCATACTCTTGCCGCCCCCAATTCCATCGCAATCGCGTCCGCAATCGCGCGGCAGATGCCCCATTTAGTCGTCTTAAACAAGGCCAAATCAGTGTCGTTGCTGATGAAAAAAGGCTCAAACACAATGCCGCCGGCTTGTGCATAAGCCAGGCGCAAATGCTGGCCCGCATTGTCGGGTTTAAAGCCGTCTTCGCCGCGCAGTTTCCAGCCGGTTTTCTTGGCAACGGCTTTGCTCAACACCTGACACCAGCGTTTGTTTTTAACGGTACTCAAGGCTTCGATGCCTGTCGCCGCTTTGCTGACGGCAGCGTTGGTGTGAAACTCAATCGCCACATCCGAGCCGCGAATCAGCTTGACCGCTTCGCGCAGCGGCATATTGCCTTTGCCCGTGCCGTCGGTTTTAACGGTCAGGCCGTAATTGTTACGCAGGATTGAAGCCACAATGTTGCGCATATCCTGCGCCAAGTCCGCCTCACGGTCGCTGCCGTTGACCGCACCCGGGTCGGTGTTGCTGTGTCCAGCGGTTAAGGTTACGGTTTTGCCCATTCATCATCTCCAAAAAATATTGATTGCATATAGTGGATTAACAAAAATCAGGACAAGGCGAACGAAGCCGCAGACAGTACAGATAGTACGGAACCGATTCACTTGGTGCTTAGCACCTTTAGAGAATCGTTCTCTTCGAGCTAGGGCGAGGCAACGCCGTACTGGTTTTTGTTAATCCACTATAACATTTGAAAACCCCATTAAACCGTCTTTAACCCATCGTCCCGAACGGTAGATGTTTCACCCCTGCAAACCAAAAAAAAGACCGTCTGAATACAGACGGCCAAAGCCTGGTCACACATCACTGCCTAAAATAAAGCTGCCTGCTGTGCCGCAGGTCGGCTCATTTCATTGATAATCGTATATCCCGTTCGTGAAGAGATGCCGTATTTAGGGCATAGCTTCGTCATCGCCATAAGCCCGCTCTCCTTATCAATATCGCGCAATTTGACAAACTCCTGATAAAACCTATGGTTTCTCAACTGTATTAACGCCTTGCCGCACCGTGGGACATACAATTCCTCGCCACCATATACCTGCAACAGCTCATGTGTTTTCACTTCGCCGATGGCTTCGACCAAAATTGCCAAACGCTCGGTGTCCACCTTGCCCTTACCAAATTTAAACCGCGCCCCGCCAATCGCCTTGACCAGCTGTTCCGTCGCTGCCAGTCCGATGACATCCACAATGTCCAACACGGTATCCGGCAATAAATGTTCAACTTTTTCGAACCCCATCATCCCCACCCGCTTTTTCCGTTTTCCTGTTTTCCGCAATCTGCAACGCAGCAACCAGTTTATGTAGCTGCGTATCGTCTAAATATTCGACCTTATCCTTACCAAACATCCGCCGCGCCATTGCGTGTGCATAGTTCCAATGTTTGCCGCCGACGGTCAGCAGGGCTTCGACTTTGTCCAACATTGCCGCTGATGATGTCCGACGCAGATGTGGTTTACCGTGTGGGTTACCTTTTGCTTTAGGCTTAAATCCGTGCGACCGCATATCAGCGACAACAGACTCAAGTTCGGAAACATCCATATCCGCACACGACCGCTTGCCCGTCACGCGCTCCAACACCGCGCGATAGGTACCGTCGTCCAAGCCCAGCTCCTTTTGGGCAATTTTAATTTTTGCAATCAACGCCCGGCGCATCTCAAACCCATAAAACACAATATATTGACTAATTAACGCATATTATACCAATAAAATACAATATATAGTATTAAGCCGATGTTTTTTGCGAAACGGACAGACATGAAAAAGCAACTGTATTTTTCACCCCGTCGGGCAAAAAT
>NZ_KV815370.1:0-1313 GCF_001814225.1 Neisseria sp. HMSC070F02
GCGGGAATGACGGGATTTCTGTTTTTGATTTTTTGTTTTTGCAGGAATGACGGGATGTGGGTTTTCGTGCGGCGTTTTTCGCGCTTTGCTGTTTTGCTATAATCTGCCCTTTTTGAGGATGGGTGCGGTATGAGTCTTTACGCTTTGCTCTTGATTGCGCTGGGGATGTCGATGGATGCGTTTGCCGTCGCATTGGCAAAGGGTGCGGCGGTCAGGATGCCCCCGCGCAAAATTGCAGCAACGGCTTTGGTGTTCGGCACGGTTGAGGCACTCACGCCGCTGGCAGGCTGGGTAGGCGGTTTTTATGCCAAACCGTTTATCAGCGAATGGGACCATTGGGCGGCTTTCGTCCTGCTGGGCGGGCTGGGTCTGAAAATGATGCGCGAAGGGCTGTCCGGCAAGGCGGAAGATGTACGCGAAAGCAAACGGGAAAGCTGGTGGTTGACGGTTCTGACTGCTTTTGGAACCAGTATTGATTCCATGATAGTCGGGGTGGGCTTGGCGTTTATGGAGGTAAACATCGCCTTTGCCGCCGCCGTCATCGGCATGGCGACGACGGTGATGGTTACGGTCGGGCTGACGGCGGGAAGGGCTTTGGGCGTATTGTTCGGCAGGCGTGCGGAATTTGCCGGAGGTTTGGTGTTGATTGCCATCGGTACATGGACGCTCTTGTCGCATTTGGGTTTGATTCAATGATGTCGGAAAATATAGTGGATTAACAAAAACCAGTACGTCGTTGCCTCGCCTTGGCTCAAAGAGAACGATTCTCTAAGGTGCTGAAGCACCAAGTGAGTCGGTTCCGTACCATCTGTACTGTCTGCGGCTTCGTCGCCTTGTCCTGATTTAAATTTAATCCACTATAATATGCCGTCTGAAGCGTTGTTTGACCGTTTCAGACGGCATTTTTATCAAATTCAAAAATATTCCGTCATTCCCGCGAAAGCGGGAATCTAGAACGTAAAATCTGAAGAAACCGTTTTATCCAATAAGTTTCCGCACCGACAACTCTGGATTCCCGCCTGCGCGGGAATGACGGGATTTCTGTTTTTGATTTTTTTTGTTTTTGGGGAATGACGGGATTTGAGATTGCGGGCATTTATCAGGTAAAACGGAAATTAAACGTTGCGAAAATTTATCCGAAATCACAGCAACTTTTCCGCGTCATTCCCACGAAAGTGGGAATCCAGAACGTAAAATCTGAAGAAACCGTTTTATCCAATAAGTTTCCGCACCGACAACTTTGGATTCCCGCCTGCGCGGGAATAACGAATCCATCCGCACGGAAACCTACATCCCGTCATTCCCACGAAAGT